>NZ_JBSWXD010000092.1:0-26779 GCF_056160425.1 Micromonospora sp. ABR4_055 | reverse complement strand
CCACGGTGGGGGGGGGAGCTGGCAAGGGGGGGGGGCCAGTTGGTGGCGGGGTGTTTTTTTGGGGGGGGGTTCGCCGATGGGGGGGGGGGGGGGGGGGGGGGGGGGGGGGGACGACATCCCCCCCCCCACCCCCATCCCGCAGGAGCCGTGCCGGTCGGCCCCACGGGCGATCTCCCGGGCCTGGTTCGCGGCCCGGTGGTACGGGGTGGCCAGCAGCGCCTCCCGGTCGACGGTCACCCGGTCCAGTGCGTCGGGCAGCCCGACCCCGGCCAGGTGCGTCGCCTCGCCGGCCAACGCCAGCGGGTCGACGACCACGAACCGGGACAGGTGCGTCGGTACGCCGTGGAAGGTGCCGGCGCCGAACTGGGCGAAGGTGTGGGCCCGGCCGTCGGGCAGGACGACGTTGTGTGCGGCCTGCCCGCCCCCGTTGAACCGGATGACCGCGTCGACCGGCCGGCTCGCGCACAGCCAGTCGACGACGGTGCCCTTGCCGGCGTCGCCGTAGCCGAGGTCGACCACGGCGACGTGCCGGCCGGTCGGGTCCCCGGTCATGCTGCTGGTCACCGGGTTCACAGCCGGGTCACCCGGTCGGCGTGGCCCGAGGCGGCCGGCAGGGTGCCGCGTACCGCGGGGGTGCGGCTGCTGCCGATGCGGGCGAGCGCCCGCGACACGGTGGTGGCGGCGTCGCCGGCACCGACGTCGCGCAGGTCGGCCAGGGCGGTGTCGAGGTCGCAGGCCTCTTCGCCGAGTGCCACGGTGGTGGCGATGGTCTCGCAGACCGCGTCGAGGTCGTCGAGTTCGACGGCGTTCTGCCCGATCAGGTCCCGCCAGAAGTCGAGGATGCGGCGGTTGCCGGCGTAGTGGCTGCCGGCCGGCATCAGGTAGTAGGTGTCCCACCGGCGACGGACCTCGTCGACGACGGCGCGTAGCGGGACGTCTTCGTTCAGGTCGTCCCCGATGAACTTCCGAACCTCGCGGGCCTTGACCTTGGGGTACGCCATCTCGTCGCCGATGACGAACAGGTAGCCGCGCTTGCCGCGCCGCTCGTGGCAGTCGATCGACGTGTGCCGGGCCATGAAGTACATGGCGAGCTCGTACGACTCCATCATCTGCCCGCCGCCACCGCCTTCGAGCACGATGTTGCCCAGGTGGTCGTCCATCCGGTTGTCCGACTCGAACTGGCCGATCTGCAGCGGCACCCGGTCGCAGGTCGCGTCGCCGATCGCACCGAACAGGATCTGCGGGTCGGTGACGTAGCCCTTGCGCAGCAGCAGGCCGAGCAGCTGCGGCAGCTTCTGCTGCAGCGTCCGGGGCACGCCGCCCATCGATCCGGTGACGTCGAACAGGACGGCGACGGCCAGCGACTGCGGGTGTTCGGCCGAGTCGCGGCTTTCCCGGGCGGTGACGCCGCGCGGGTCGAGGGTCGGGTGGACGGTGCGGGCGCCGCCGTCGCTGTAGGCGAACGCGCTGGCGCCGGTGGCCTTGCGGTAGGCGCTCGCGGCGCGGTACACGTCGGTCGACCAGGCTCCACTGCCCATGTCCGGCCTCCTTCGAAGCGGGTGATTCTTAACGGTGATTGCGGTCGGGGATGGTGAACGGCCGGAACCGGCGGCGGCCCCAGAGCCGTTCGAGCAGGTCGTCGAATTCGGCGAGCAGCCGCCACGCGTCGTCGGGCCGCTGCCGCAGCGATGCCAGTTGGCAGCTGTCGGTGAACCGGCGCATCGGTTCCGGTGCCTGACCGCCGGTCAGCCAGTCGAGGCAGCGGGCGGCCATCGCGAGGTCGGTGCCGGGCCCGGGACTGCGGCGTCGGCGGATCTCGTCGGGGTACCAGTCGGCGTACGCCGGGACCAGCGCCGGCACCGGCGTGGCGTCGATGCTGGCGTAGCACCAGTCGACCAGCACCACGCCGTGCTGGTCGGGCTCGATGAGGACGTGGTCGGGCAGCACCGCGCCGTGGACCAGCCCGGCGCGGTGGGCGAAGCCGAGCGCGACCAGCAGCCGCCGCCACATCCAGGCCGCGTCCCGGGCGTCAACCCCGTCCGGGTACGCCCGGCGTACCTCGGCGAGGCTGCGTAGCCCGGCGGCGGTGCCCAGCACGGTGACCTGCCGGACGGCGCCGGTGCCGGTGTCGCGGTGCCGGAACTCGTCCGCCACCCGGGGCACGTACGGCAGGTAGCGGGGGTCGCCCTGCTCGGCGAGCCGGGTCAGCGCGGTCGCCTCCCGGGCGATCAGATCGTTGTTGGCCGGATCCCGGGGCACCTTCACCAGTTGGTCGTCGCCGTGCCGGTACAGGTCGGCGAGGTCGCCGGTGTAGCGGGCGGTCCGGTCCACGACGTACCGGTGCCGGCCGGTGTCGATGGTGACGGTGTCCCGGCCGTCGGCGAGGTGCTCCCGCCACAGCTCGGTCAGCTGCATGAACGCGGCGGTGGCGCGCGGGTCGGGTGTGGCCGCCCCGGCGGTGTCCGGGTGCAGCAGCCGGGCCAGCTGGTGGTAGCGCCCGGTCGTCTGGTCGGTGCCGAACACCTCGGCCGGGTGGTGCGCGGTCAGGACGAGTTCGATCGCCTCGGTCACGGTCACCTGACCTCATCCTCCCGGGCGGGTCGCAGCAGCGCCGGGTGCAGCAGCCGGGCGTCGCCGGCCCGGTAGATGCGCGACCGGGGTCCGCCGCGTGGGCCGCCGCGTTCGGTGGTGGCGCCGACGCTCTCCAGGAAGCCGGGTACGGAGAGCACCTTGCGGTGGAAGTTGCCGGCGTGCAGTTCGACACCCCAGACGGTCTGGTAGACGCTGCGCAGCTCGCTGACGGTGAACTCGTCGCCGACGAACCGGGTGGCCAGTGGGGTGTACTCGAGCTTGGCGCGGGCCCGGTCCAGGCCGTCGACGACGATCCGGGCGTGGTCGAAGGCGAGTCGCCGGCTGGTGCCGGGCAGTTGCCGCACCGGCCGGTCCGGGTCGGCCCGTTCGGGTAGGCCGAGCGCGTCCACCGGCACCCAGGCCGCTGCGGCGGCGTCGCTGCCGGCCGCCGGGTCGGGCAGCTCGGGCGCGAAGGCGAGGTACGCCACGGAGACCACCCGCATCCGCGGGTCCCGCTCGGGTGCGCCGTAGCTGGCCAGCTGCTCCAGATGCACCCGGTCCATCGCGGCGGCCCGGCCGGGCCGGGTGTCCAGCCCGGTCTCCTCGGCCAGCTCCCGGGCGGCGGCGGTGGGCAGGTCCTCGTCGGGCTGGACGAAGCCGCCGGGTAGCGCCCAGGCCCCTTCGTGTGGCGGCGCGCCCCGCCGCACGAGCAGCACGTGCAGCTGTGCGTCGCGGATGGTCAGCGCCACCACGTCGACGGTCACGGCGACCGGCGGGAACGCCCGGGGGTCGTAGCTGGCGAGGAACTCGGCCTCCGACATCGCGGTCCTTCTCGTTACTAGAAAGTCTCTGATTAAGAACAACTCAATCTGAGAATAACCTATCTCATGGTGGACCGGATGTCACCCCAACGTGGCGACTGTCATGTCCGGTGCCGGTGATCGACGATGGAGCCCGGTCGCGGCTTAGGTTAGCCTCGGCTCACCGGTAGCCGGTCGGTGAGCCGGACCGTCACCGACCCCGCCGGAGAGAGACCTGCCGTGCCCGTACCCCGACCCGCCCCGCTGACCACGGCCCGGCTGCTGCGGCGCACCCTGCGCCGGCACCGCGGCCGGCTCACCGCCGGTGTCGTACTGCTCAGCCTGCACCAGGCGGCCGAAGCGGCGGTACCGCTGGCCATCGGACTGATCGTCGAGCAGGCCGTCGCGACCGGCGACTGGACAGCGCTCGCGGTCTCGGTGGCCGGACTGGCCGCTCTGTTCACCGTCCTTACCTTCGCCTGGCGGTTCGGTGCCCGGCTGACCGAGACCGCGATCCACCGGGAGACCCACCGGCTCCGGGTGGAGGTCGCCGGGCGCGCACTCGACCCACGCGGGCACCGCACCGGGCTTCGCTCCGGCGAGCTGCTCGCCATCGCCGCCGCCGACGCCGAACGGACCGCGTTGATCATCCGGGCCGCCACGGTCGCCGTCGCCGCCGTGGCGGCGCTGGCGGTCTCGTCCGTGGTCCTGCTCACCATCGACGTGCCGCTCGGCCTTGGTGTCCTGCTCGGCGTGCCGGCGCTGGTGCTGGCCCTGCAGGCGCTCGCCCCAGTGGTCATCCGGCGTACCGGCGCGCAGCAGGCCGCCGCCGGGGCGACCACCGCGCTCGCCACCGACCTGGTCAACGGGCTGGGTGCGCTGCGCGGATTCGGCGCGCCGCGCAACACGGCCCGGCGCTACCGCGAGTCGAGCCGGCACACCCTCCAGGTGACCCTGCGGGCGACCACCATGGCCGGCGTCTACCAGGGGATCACCGCCGGTGCCAGCGGGCTGCTCCTGGCCGGCGTCGCGGGCGCGGCCGGCGCGATGGCGGTCCGGGGCCGGATCGGCGTCGGTGAGTTCATCACCGTGGTTGGTCTGGCTCAGTTCATCGCCGAGCCGGTCCGTGTACTCGGCTTCTGTGGCCAGCTCGCCGCCGCCGCGCGGGCCTCGGCCGAACGGGTCGCCCGGGTGCTCGCCGCGCCACCCGCCGTGCTGCCCGGCCAGCGTCCGGTGGCCCGGCCGCAGCCGGTGCGCCTGGCACTGACCAGGGTCAGCCACCGCTCACTGCGCGACGTCGACCTGCGGCTGGCGGCGGGAGAGCTGCTCGCAGTGGTGGCGTACGAGCCGCGCGACGCCCAAGCGCTGCTCGACCTGCTGCGCGGCGCCGTCGCCGCCGACGACCATCGGGGGACGGTGGCGGTGGACGGCGTACCGGTCGCCGAACTGACCCTCGACGGCCTGCGCGAACGGGTCCTGGTCGAACCGCACGACACGGCGCTGTTCGCCGGCACGCTGCGCAGCAACCTGCTGATCCGACCCGGTCAGACCGCGGATCCGTTGCCGGCGGCGGTCGGTGCCGCCTGCGCGGACGACATCGTCGCGGCGCATCCCGCCGGACTCGACCATCCGGTCACCGACCGGGGCGCCAGCCTCTCCGGTGGCCAGCGACAGCGGATCGGGCTGGCCCGGGCGCTGGCCGCGGACCCGCCGATCCTGGTGCTGCACGATCCGACGACGGCGGTCGACGCGACAACCGAGGAACGACTGGCGGCCGGTCTGCGGGCGGCCCGCCACAGCCGTACGGTGAACCCGGCAGTCGAGCCCGGAGCACCGGCCACCCTGGTGGTGACCAGCAGCCCGGCGTTGCTCAGCAGGGCCGACCGGGTCTGCGTCCTGGCCGCAGGTCGGGTGGTGGGCGTCGCACCGCACCACGATCTCGTCCGGACTGACCCGACCTACCGCGCGGCGGTGCTGCGATGACCGGTCCTGCCCGCGACCGGCTGCCGACCGCCACCGGCGCGCGGACCTGGCTGGTGCTCGGCGGGCAGCTGCGCCGCGCCGGTGTGCTGAGTGGATCCGCGCTGGTGACCGTCCTGGCGGCCAGCGCCAGTGGGCTGGTCGCACCCTGGGCGCTCGGTGTCATGGTCGACGACATCCGAGCCGGCGTCGGCACCGGCGAGGTGGTCCGTTCGGTGGTGCTGATCGTGCTCGCGGCCACCGTCGGCGCCGTACTGACCGGCATCGGTGCCGCGCTGGTCGCCCGGACCGGCGAGACCGTGCTCGCCCGGCTGCGCGAACGGGTGCTCGACCGCGCTCTGCACCTGCCCGGTCAGACGCTGGACCGCACCGGCACCGGCGACCTGCTGGCCCGGGTCGGTGACGACGTGTCGGTGGTGACCCGGGTGATCACCGACACCGCGCCGGTACTGGTGTCCGCGCTGCTGACCGTCGGGCTCACCGTCGCCGGACTGTTCGCGCTGGACTGGCGACTCGGCCTGGCCGGGCTGACCGCGGTGCCGATGTACCTGCTGGCGCTGCGCTGGTATCTGCCCCGCTCGGGACCGTACTACGCCCGGGAACGGGTCGTCACCGGGGAACGGTCCCAGGCGATGATCGGCGCGTTGCGCGGCGCGGCGACGGTCCGCGCGTACCGGCTGGAGGCGGCGCATCTCGCCGAGATCGAGCAGCGTTCGGCGGCGTCGCGCGACCTGTCGGTGTCCGTGCTGCGGATGTTCACCCGGTTCGGCTCCCGGCTCAACCGGGCCGAGTGTGTCGGCCTGACCTCGGTCCTGGTGGTCGGCTTCCTGCTGGTGCGGGCGGACCTGGTGACGGTCGGGGCTACCACGGCCGCTGCGCTGTACTTTCACCGGCTGTTCAATCCCCTCGGCGCACTGGTCGCCGAGTTCGACCAGGTCCAGCAGGCCGGGGCCAGCCTGGCGCGACTGGTGGGGGTGGCCGACCTGCCCCCGACGCCGGCCGCGACCGGGCCGGTCGTGCCAGCCGACACCGGGATCGAGATCGACGACGTCAGCCACCGGTACGAGGACGGCCCGCTGGTGCTGCGCGACGTGACCCTGCGTGTCGAGCCGGGGCAACGGGTGGCGCTGGTCGGGGCCAGCGGCGCGGGCAAGAGCACCCTGGCCGGCGTGGTCGCCGGCCTGCTCCGGCCGATCGCGGGCACGGTCCGGCTCGGCGGGGTGCCGGTCGCCGGGCCGGACCGTGCCGGTCACCCGGGGCTCGCCGGCAGGATCGCGCTGGTCAGCCAGGACGTGCACGTGTTCGCCGGCCCACTGGCCGAGGATCTGCGGCTGGCCCGCGCAGACGCCACCACCGACGAGATCACCGATGCGCTGGCCACGGTCGGCGCGCTCGGCTGGGTCCGGGCATTGCCGGACGGCATCGACAGCGTAGTCGGTGAGGGCGGTCACCAGCCGACCGCCGCCCAGGCGCAGCAGCTCGCCCTGGCCCGGCTGGTGCTGGCCGATCCGGACGTGGCGATCCTCGACGAGGCGACGGCTGAGGCGGGCAGCGCCGGGGCGCGGGACCTGGAACGGGCCGCGTTCGCCGCGACCGCCGGCCGGACGACTCTGATCGTCGCGCACCGGCTCACCCAGGCCCGGCGGGCCGATCGGATCGTGGTGCTCGACGCCGGCCGGGTCGTGGCCTCGGGTACGCACGACGAGTTGATCGCCGCCGACGGCGACTACCGGCGGCTGTGGGACAGCTGGACCGGCGGTCCAACCTCGACGGTTGACCTTACTGAAGATCCCGTTTAACGTCGCACGTCGATATGTTGTGCCCGCTGACCTGAGGGAGGGCGTCGTGCGTCGTTGGAGATTTGTCGTCGCAGTCGGAGGACTAGCGGCGGCCGTCGTCGGGGCGGTGGCCCTGCTCGCGCCGTCGGCCAGCGCCGCCACTGCGGCCTTCGTGAAGGTCAACGACTGGGGCAGTGGCTACGAGGGCCGGTTCACCGTCACCAACGACACGGCCGGCACCATCACCTCCTGGCAGGTGGGCTTCGACCTGCCGGCCGGCAGCCGGATCAGTTCGTCGTGGAACGCGCGGTCGACCACTGTCGGTAACCGGTACACATTCGACAACGCCAGTTGGAACGGCACCATCGCGGCCGGCGGCAGCACGACGTTCGGGTTCATCGTCGTCGGCAGCGGCACACCCGGCAACTGTACGGTCAACGGGGCCGACTGCGCCGGCGGACCGGCTCCGACCACCCCGCCGCCGACGACGGCTCCACCGACGACCCCACCGCCGACCGGCACCACGCCGGTCGCGATCAACGGCCAGTTGCGGGTCTGCGGGGTCAACCTGTGCAACCAGCACGGCCACCCGATCCAGTTGCGCGGCATGAGCACGCACGGACTGCAGTGGTACGCCCAGTGTCTTGACGATGCCTCGCTGGACACGCTCGCCACCGACTGGCGGGCCGACGTCCTGCGGATCTCGATGTACATCCAGGAGGGCGGCTACGAGACCGATCCGCGCGGCTTCACCGACCGGGTGCACGGACTGATCGACGAGGCGACCGCCCGCGGCATGTACGCCATTGTCGACTGGCACATGCTGACCCCGGGTGACCCCAACTACAACCTGGACCGGGCGAAGACCTTCTTCGCCGAGATTGCCCAGCGGCACGCCGGCAAGCCGAACGTCCTCTACGAGATCGCCAATGAGCCGAACGGAGTCGGCTGGGCCGGGATCAAGAGCTATGCCGAGCAGGTCATTCCGGTGATCAGGGCGGCCGACCCGGACGGCGTCGTGTTGGTCGGCACCCGGGCCTGGTCGTCGCTGGGCGTGTCGGAAGGCGGCAGTGAGGCCGAGGTCATCGCGAATCCGGTGGCCGCGACCAACATCATGTACACCTTCCACTTCTACGCCGGGTCGCACCACGACGCGTACCGCTCGGCGCTGTCCCGGGCGGCGGACCAGCTGCCGATGTTCGTCACCGAGTTCGGCATCCAGACCTACACCGGCGACGGAGCCAACGATCTGGTCAACGCTCAGTTGTGGATCGACCTGCTGGAATCGCGCAAAATCAGCTGGGTGAACTGGAACTACTCCGACGACTTCCGCTCCGGGGCGGTCTTCCGTGCCGGTGTGTGCGGCAGTGGCTCCTACGCCGGTACCGCCCCGCTCAAGGAAGCGGGCGTCTGGATTCGGGAACGGATTCGCAGTGCGGACGACTTTCCGACCCGCTGAAAGCCGGCATTAGCCACCGAGCGGGAGTATTCGCGTTCGGCCGGTGGCGCCGTGTCGGCCGAACTGGAAGGTCGTCACGGCGCCCCACCGCCTTTCCGGCATGTGCCGGATAGGAACTATGTGGCGTAGGGGAGTGGGAGTACGTGTTGTCGGAAATAGTCGTCACGCAAAGTTAGATGTTTTCACCTCCGCCTGTTTGGCATAACCTCTCTGGGTGATGGTCCGATCGCAGTGAGTTTGTGGTCGTGTCGATCGGCGGCGCGCCGTCGCCAGGGGAGGACAGCGGAATGGCATCCGAACGTGTCCAGGCCAGCGACGGGACGGCGGCATCCACCCGGGTGGCCCCGACTGTGGCGACCTACCGCACGTCCTGTGCCGGCGGCCGGACGTCGATCGACGAAGCCCAGGCGGCCGTTTTCGGTGCGCTCGCCGCGCTGGAGACCGCAGCCCGGTTGGACCGGCCGGTGCCGATCCGGTCGACCACGGCGACGCTCGGCCTCGACCTGGTCGATCCCCCTGAGCAACTGCGCCATCTGGCCGGACCGGCGGTCCGCTCCTGGCTGTCCCGGCGGCTGCGCCCGGTGGACCTGCTGCCGGAGCGGCGGGACGCCCTGCTGGTGCGGGCGACCACCGGGGTGGCGGCCCCGCCCGGCCCACCCACCGCCCGCATCGACTGGCGGGTCACCGCGAACCACCTGACCATCCACGCCAGCTGCCCCGGCGGGGACCCGTGGCGGCACTGCCTGCCGGCGGTCGCCGAGCTGTACGCGGAGGTGCTGCGCGAACTGGTCGACGAACCCGGCCAGGCCAGCTGGCGCACCGCCGGCATCAGCGGTGCCTCGCGTGACCTGCTCCTCGACCGGTACGCCGGTCGTCGGGTGGACCGTGGGCCGTTCCGTCCGCTGTCCCTGCTGGTCGAGCAGGCGGTGGACCGGCATCCGGGGCGGGTCGCGGTCAGCGGCCCGGGGGGCCGCCTGACCTACCGTGAACTGGACGACGCCGCCAACGGACTGGCCGCGTCCCTGGCCGAGGTCGGTGTACGGGCCGGCGATCCGGTGCCGGTACTGCTCGCCGCCGGCCCGGCGCTGTCGGTGGCCAGTCTTGCGTTGCTCAAGATCAGGGCCGTCCACGTCACCGTCGACCCGCACTGGTCCCCGGCCAGGCTACGGGCCGTGCTGGCCTCGGTGCCCGGTGCGCCCGTGCTTGCCGCCGCGCCGCCCGGGGACCCGGCGCTGTCCGGCGCACGCGTGATCGACGTACGGCCGGGTCAGGTCCCGCCGTCGCCCCGGCGCCCGGAACCGACCGGGACGCCTGACGACCCGGCGCACGCCCTGGTCACCGCCGCCGGGGACGGGGTGCCGCGCTGCACCGTCAGTCGGCATGTGGCACTGACGGACCGGGTGCACTTCATGACCCGCTTCTTCGCCGCGACCGGCGGCGAGGTCGTGCTGCCGGGCGGCCCCGGGCCGGGTCCGGCCGTCGGCAACCTTATCTGGCCGTTGACGACCGGTGGACGGCTGGTGCTGCCGCCCCCCGCCGCTGGTCGGCCGGATCTGTCCACCGTGGTCGCCGTCGTCGCGGCCGAGCAGGTGACGATGATCGAAACAGAGCCGGACACGCTCGACGCGATGGTGGCGGCGATTGAGCGGGACGCTGCGGTCGCCGGGCGTCTTGCCAGCCTGCGGCATGTCGTGGTGCCGGGTCCGGGACTGCGGCCGGCAAGCGCCCGCCGGCTGCGACGCCTGCTACCGCAGGTCGAGGTCAGCACCGGGTACGGTCCGGTCGGGACGGCCGCCGTCGCCTACCACCGGGTGGGCGAGACAGACGGTGACGTCATCCCCGTCGGTCAGCCGGTCGACAACTGCCACCTGCTCGTCGCCGACCATCGGCTGCGGCTGCTGCCGCCCGGCGCCACCGGCGCGATTCTGATCGGTGGGGCCGGCGTCGGCCCCGGCCGGCACGGCACGCCATGGCGCGCCGCTGCCGGGTACGTCGCCAATCCGTTCACGGAGATCCCGGGTGAGCTGCTTTACCACAGCGGGGACCTGGGCCGCTTCGACGAGGACGGCCGGCTACACCTGGTCGGCCGGAGTGACCGCCGGACCAGCAGCGACGAGTCAGCCGAGCGATCCGGGGTGACCCGGGCCGCCGGGCCGGAGCCTGAGGGCCGGCGGCGTGGCGAGAACCGGGAGGTGGTCGCGGCCAGCGCGGGCGTCGCCGGTCGTGGTGGGGGCCTCGGACCGGGGTGACCCCCGCCGACGTCGATCGGCGGGCGGGCTACCGCTCGGCGGCCGCGTACCGGATGATCGATACCGGCGGTGGACCGGAGACGGAACGCGGACGGGAGGCGGCCACGGTGACGGTACGGCAGATCGGCGGCGACGGGGAGGCCACGGGGACGGCACCGACGCTGTGGGCGATCAGCGACCTGCACATCGCGTACCCGGAGAACCGCCAGATCGTCGCCGACCTGGCGGCGCCGGCGCCGCAGGACTGGCTGATCGTCGCCGGCGACGTCGCCGAGACGATCGCCGACGTGCGGTGGGCACTGGCCACGCTGCGCGAGCGGTTCGCCGAGGTGATCTGGTCACCGGGCAACCACGAACTGTGGACCACCGCGCACGACCCGGTACAGCTGCGCGGCGTGGAGCGCTACGCGCACCTGGTCGACCTCTGCCGGTCGCTCGACGTGCGAACCCCGGAGGACCCGTACCTGATCTGGTCCGGTGCCGGCGGACCGGCGGCGGTGGCGCCGCTGTTCACCCTGTACGACTACAGCTTCCTGCCACCGGGCACCGGCACCAAGGCGGAAGGGCTCGCGTACGCACACCGCACCGGCATCGTCTGCACCGACGAGGCGATGCTGCACCCGGACCCGTTCCCGACCCGGGAGCAGTGGTGCTGGCAACGGCTGGCGGAGACCGAACGGCGCCTCGCCGAGGTGGGACCGCAGCTGCCTACCGTCCTGGTCAATCACTACCCGCTGGTGCGCACGCCAATGGACGTGCTGCACTACCCGGAGTTCGCCATGTGGTGCGGCACCGACCGGACCGCCGACTGGCACCTGCGGTACCGGGCGGCGGTGATGGTCTACGGCCACCTGCACATCCCGCGCACCACCGTCTACGACGGCGTGCGCTTCGAGGAGGTGTCGGTGGGCTACCCCCGGGAGTGGCGTCGCCGCCTGGCGGTGCCCGGCCAGCTGCGCCGGATCCTGCCCGGCCCGCAGCCGGGCTGATCAGCGTCCGGTCACCCCCCGACCGCTCGACCGGTCGCCCCCGCCGTCGACGGGCCCGGTGAACGCCGCCAGCAGCTGGGCCGCGGCCTGCGCGGGAGTGATTTCCCCGGCGAGCACCCGCTTCTCGGTCTGCGGGGTCAGCGCGACCACCGCCGGATGCCCGCGCAGCTGGTCCAGCAACCCGTCGCGCACCATCGCCCAGACCCAGCGCAGCTGCTGCTGCCGGCGGTGCCGGTCCAGCTCCCCGCTGGCCCGCCGCCGGTCCTGGTGGGCGGTCACCTGCTGCCACACCTCGGCCAACCCGGTCCCGTCCCGGCCGCTGGCGGTGAGCACCGGGACGGCCCAGTCGTCGTGCCCGCCGCGCAGCATCCGTAACGCCCCGGCCAGCTCACGTGCGGCGGACCGGGCCTCCGTCGCATGCGCGCCGTCGGCCTTGTTCACCACCACGACGTCGGCGAGCTCCAGCACACCCTTCTTGATGCCCTGCAGCTGGTCACCGGTGCGGGCCAGGGTAAGCAGCAGAAACGTGTCGACCATCTCGGCAACGGTCGTCTCGGACTGTCCGACCCCGACGGTCTCCACCAGCACCACGTCGTAGCCGGCTGCCTCCACCACCACCATCGCCTCCCGGGTGGCGCGGGCCACCCCGCCGAGCGTGCCGGCGGTCGGCGACGGGCGGACGAACGCGGCCGGGTCAACGGCCAGCCGGGCCATCCGGGTCTTGTCGCCGAGGATGCTGCCGCCACTTCGGGCCGACGACGGGTCGACCGCCAGCACCGCGACCCGGTGCCCGTCGCCGGTCAGCCGGGACCCGAGCGCGTCGATGAAGGTGGACTTGCCGACCCCGGGTACGCCGGTCACCCCGACCCGCCGGGCCTGCCCGGCGTACGGGGCCAGCGCCACCAGCACCTGCTGGGCGTGTGCCCGGTGGTCCGGCCGGGTCGACTCGACCAGGGTGATCGCCCGGGCCAGCCACGCCGGTGCCGCCGCACGCACTCCGGCGACGTAGTCGGCCACCGGCGCCGGCGCGCGTCGTCCGCCGGTCATCCGGCCTCGGCGGTGTCGTGCCCCAGCCGACGGGACAGTTCGGCGAGCAGGTCCACCGCGGCGTCGGCCAGCACCGTGCCGGGCGGGAAGATCGCCGCCGCACCGGCGGCGTGCAGCGCCTCGAAGTCCTGCGGCGGCACCACCCCGCCGACGATCACCATGATGTCGTCCCCGCCGAGGGCGGCCAGTTCGTCGCGCAGCGCCGGCACCAGGGTCAGATGCCCGGCGGCGAGGGAGTTGACGCCGACCAGGTGCACGTCGGCCTCGACGGCCTGTCGGGCGACCTCGGCCGGGGTCTGGAACAGCGGACCCACGTCGACGTCGAAGCCGAGATCGGCGAATGCGGTGGCGACCACCTTCTGTCCCCGGTCGTGCCCGTCCTGGCCCATCTTCGCCACCAGGATCCGGGGCCGGCGTCCCTCGGCGACGGCGAACGCGTCGGTTGCGGCCCGGGCCCGGTCGATCCCGGCCACCGCGCCCGCCTCCTGTCGGTACACCCCGCTGATGGTACGGATCTGCGCCGCGTGCCGGCCGTACACCCGCTCCAGCGCGGCGGAGATCTCCCCGACGGTGGCCCCGGCCCGCGCGGCGTCGACCGCCAACCCGAGCAGGTTGTCGGACAGTGGTTCACCGCCGGAGTCGGGCCCGGCGTCGGCGGCACGGGTCAGCGCGGCCAGCGCCGCGTCGCACGCCGCCCCGTCCCGCTCGGCGCGCAGCCGCCGCAGCTTCTCCAGCTGCGCGGCCCGTACCGCCGTGTTGTCGACCTTGAGCACCTCGATCGGCTCGTCGGCGTCCGGCCGGAACCGGTTCACCCCGATCACCGGTTGCCGGCCGGAGTCGATCCGGGCCTGGGTACGGGCGGCGGCCTCCTCGATCCGCAGCTTGGGCAGCCCTTCGTCGATCGCCCGTGCCATCCCACCGGCGGCCTCCACCTCCTGGATGTGCTGCCAGGCCCGCCCGGCGAGGTCGTGGGTGAGCCGTTCCAGGTAGTAGCTGCCACCCCACGGATCGATCACCCGGTTGGTGCCGGACTCCTGGGCCAGCAGCAACTGGGTGTTGCGGGCGATCCGGGCGGAGAAGTCGGTCGGCAGCGCCAGGGCCTCGTCCAGGGCGTTGGTGTGCAGCGACTGGGTGTGCCCCTGGGTGGCCGCCATCGCCTCCACACAGGTGCGGACCACGTTGGTGAACACGTCCTGCGCGGTCAGTGACCAACCGGAGGTCTGGCAGTGGGTGCGCAGACTCAACGACTTCGGGTTGGTGGCGCCGGCGTCGCGGACCAGCCGGGCCCACAGCAGCCGGGCGGCCCGCAACTTGGCGACCTCCATGAAGAAGTTCATCCCGATCGCCCAGAAGAACGACAACCGGGGCGCGAAGGTGTCCACCGCCAACCCGGCGGCCTGCCCGGCCCGCAGGTATTCGACGCCGTCGGCGAGGGTGTACGCCAGCTCCAGGTCGGCGGTCGCCCCGGCCTCCTGGATGTGGTAGCCGGAGATGGAGATCGAGTTGAACCGGGGCATCCGTGCCGAGGTGTAGGCGAAGATGTCGGAGATGATCCGCATCGACGGCCCCGGCGGGTAGATGTAGGTGTTGCGGACCATGAACTCCTTGAGGATGTCGTTCTGAATGGTCCCGGTGAGCTTCTCCGGCGGTACGCCCTGCTCCTCGGCGGCGACGATGTACAGCGCCAGGACCGGCAGCACCGCACCGTTCATGGTCATCGACACGCTCATCCGGTCCAGGGGGATGCCGTCGAACAGCTGCCGCATGTCGTAGATGGAGTCCACCGCGACCCCGGCCATCCCCACGTCCCCGGCAACTCGAGGGTGGTCGGAGTCGTACCCCCGGTGGGTGGCCAGGTCGAAGGCGATGGACAGGCCCTTCTGTCCGGCGGCCAGGTTGCGCCGGTAGAAGGCGTTGGACTCCTCAGCGGTGGAGAACCCGGCGTACTGGCGAATCGTCCACGGCTGAGTGGTGTACATCGTCGGGTACGGTCCGCGCAGGTACGGCGGGACGCCGGGCACCGTGTCGAGGAAGGTCAGGTCGGCGGTGTCCGCCGCGGTGTACAGCGGCGCGACCTCGATCCCCTCCGGCGTGTGCCAGCTCGGCCCGGGCGGCTGCGGGCCCGGTGCCGCGGCCGGCCCGCCGACGCTGCCCGCGGCGTCCGGTGGCAGCAGTGTGGCCTGCGTGAAGTCCGGGATCATCGGGGGACCTCCAGGTCGTCGAACGTGGCGTCGAGGACGGCCGTCGCGTCGCAGCCGGCGTACAGGTAGCCGTCTACCTGGGCATGGTCACCGGGCCGACCGGCCAGCCAGACCCGCCGGGCCCCGGCAGCGGCCAGCGCGGCGGCCAGCGGCGCCGCTGCCGCCGCGTAGCTGGCGTCGGTGCCGCAGATGCAGGCCACGGCGGACGGGTCGGCGGCGAACGCGGCGGCGATCGCCGCCGGATCGTCGGCCGGGTCGCCGCCCCGGGTGGTGGCGATCCCACCGGCGGCGAAGAGGTTGCCGGCGAACCCGGCACGGGCGCTGTGCGCCGCGAGCGGGCCCAGGGTGGCCAGGAAGACGCTCGGCCGGGAACCGGTGGCCGCCAGGTACGCGTCGGCCCGGTCCCGCCGGGCCTCGAACGCCCCGGCGTGGAACCGTCGCGGCAGGCCGCCGCCGGGCGGTACGGGCGCCGGGGTACGGGCGGGCAGTCGCTCGTCCAGGTTGGGGAACTCGCTGACCCCGGTGACCGGGTCCCGCCGGCGCGCCAGGTTGTCGGCCCGGCGCCGCCAGGTGTCGTCGATGCGGTCGGCGATCAGCCCGGCGGACAGCGCGGCGGCGGCCCCGCCGGCCCGCTCGATCTCGGTGAACCAGTCCCAGGCGGCCGCCGCCAGGTCCGCGGTGAGCTGTTCGATGTACCAGGACCCGCCGGCCGGGTCCAGCACCCGGCCGAGGTGCGCCTCGGCGAGCAGCACCGACTGGGTGTTGCGGGCGATCCGCCGGGCGAAGCCGTCCGGCAGCCCCAGTCGGGCGTCGAACGGCGCGACAGTGACCGCGTCCGCCCCGCCGGCCCCGGCCGCGAAGCAGGCGACGGTGGTGCGCAGCATGTTCACCCACGGATCCCGGGCGGTCATCATCGCGGCGGAGGTGACCGCGTGCTGCCGCTGCCGACCTGCCTCGGGCACCCCGCAGAGCTGCCCGACCCGGGCCCAGGCCTGCCGAGCGGCGCGCAGCTTGGCGATGGTGGCGAATTGGTCGGTGGTGGCGGCGAAGCGGAACTCCAGTTGCCCGAAGGCGGCCGGTAGGTCGAGCCCGGCGTCGGTGAGGGCCCGGAGATAGGCTAGCCCGGTGGCCAGGGCGCAGCCGATCTCCTGGGCGTCGCCACCGCCCGCGTCGTGGTACGCGGTGGCGTCCACAGTGACTGTACGCAGCATCGGCGACCGCTCGGCGTACCCGGCGAGGACGGCGAGTTGCGCGAGGTCGCCGGCCTGGCCGGTGCGGGCCTGCCAGCCGAGCGGGTCGGCGCCCAGGCAGCCGGCCAGGGCGTCGCGTTCGACGCTCCGGTCGTCGGCGAGCGCGAGCAACGCCTCGGCCGCGGCGACGCTGTCCGCGCCGGCGTCGAGCACCACCGGAGCGAGGCCGAGGTGGACCCCGTCGAGCGCCTCCGGCAGGTCGCTCGCGCGCAGGCCGCCCGCGCTCAGATCGATCCAGACCGAGGTGGCACCGTTGGCGAGGTCGGTCAGCACCGCCTCCCGGACCGCCTTCGGATCCGGGTCGACGTACCGCTGCCGGACGTCCCAGCCGGCAACCGTCGCGGCCGGGTCGGTGCCGCCCGCGCCGCCACCGTCGCGCCGGGCCTGGGCACCGCGTACGTACGGTGCCGTACCGGGCACCCCGACCCCCGGTGGGGCCGCCTGCCGGGTGTGCAGCGGGGCGATCCGGACGCCGTCGTAGGTGGTGGTGGCCAGCAGTTCGTCCACGGATTCGGCCGGGGTGTCCGGGCCGGCGGCGCCCGACTTGCGCAGGACGCCGAGCGCGAGCCGTCGCCAGTCGTCCGGCGTGGCCGGTGGGAATCCAGCGGCCGGGTCGAGGCTCTCGGATGGCACCGTCATGCACGGGATGTTAAGGGTGCGTCGCACTGATGGTCGGACCCGTACCCGGACTGTGACCACATCCACCGAACGTGATCGACTTAGCGTGTCTGCTCGACTACGACGATCCCTGGGTGTGATGGCCGGGTTGCGTCGTGACCGGGCCGAGCCGGGATATGTCGTATCCGTCCGGATACGTAGGTGTGTGGATTCCGTCGGCGAACAGCGGGGTCTGCCGAGGTCGGCCGGCCCAGCGCAGCATCGCGGCGCGTAGCCGCAGCCCGACGTGCAGGCCCGCGCGCACCGCCGGGCTCGGCGTGGCTACCCCGGTCGCGGCCCGCAGCCGTTCGTCGTACATGGCGGCGACCAGCGCGTCACCGACCGGCGCGAGCGGTCGCGGAATCTTGCCGCGCAGCAGCGCCCGGGTGGCCCGCTCGATCGAGGCGGCGTCGTCGTTGTAGCGCAGATGCGTCCGGTCGCGGTCGTCGAACCAGGTGGCGAACTCGCGGAAGGAGCCCGGAATGTCCCGGATGCCCATCCTTCGGCCTAGCTCCTGGTAGTAGTGGTAGGCGGCGGTCCGTTCATGGCAGCAGGGCCGCCGCCAGCCGTACCGCTCCAGCCAGCGGATCGGGACGACCACCAGACAGCCGAGGACGTAGCGGTAGTCGTCGTCGGCAATGTCGTAGTGGCGGTGGATCTGATTGGTCCGCCGGATCGCGTCGCGACCGCGCGGGGCGTCGAAACCGTGCAGCATCACTTCGTACATCAGCAATCCGGTGTCGTCGATCCGCTTGCGCGTGTGGTGCAGCAGCTCACCGGTGCGCACGTGCACGGCGGCGACCCGGGGCAGCGAGAAGGAGCGGTTGAACGCCAGGTTCAGGCCGAGTTTGCTGTCCCACGGGAACTCGTATCGCACCATCGTCTGATAGATCTCGAGGTAGTCGTGCTGCGGGTCGAGGATACGGATCCGCCGGAGGTCGGCGTAGCGGTGCGGCTGCACGAAGACCCCGTTCAGGATCGGTATGGCGGCGGCGCGGGCCGTAGCTCGGGCGACGACGCATCGGCGGCCAGCACCTGGCCGACCAGCGGAGAGCGGCTGAACCACTCGGCCACCCGACTCAACCAGGCGACCTCGCCAGAATAGCCGTTCGGCGGGTCGTGCGGCTCGGAGAAGTCCGGCTCCCGCACCGGCCCGCCGGTGGCGGCCTGCCGCGTCCCGGCGGCGATCATCGCCGCCTCGACCAGCGCCGCGCGGTCGGTGCCGGCCAGGCCGGCAGCCGCGGCCAGCCGGTCGGCCGTCGGCGCGATCCGACAGTCAATGTACGGGCGCAGTGCCAACCGGCCGTCCCGGATCTCGGTGATCCGGCGGTGCAGCGCGTAGTCGATGTCGCGTAGGGCCACCCGCCGGTGGTGGGCCCGGTCGTCGAGGACCAGGTGCGGTTGCGCCGCGCTGACCGCCCGCCACAGTGGCGCCAATCGGTGCCACGACCGGTGCCGCCGCAACCAGGCCCGCCCGGTGTCCACCATGGGACCCCAGGTCGGCAGGGTGAGCCCGATCAGCATGGCGAGCGCACCGACGGTCACCAGGACCGCCGCGATCTGCGGTTCGCCGGCCGGTTCCCGGCCGATCCGGTAGGCGATCAGGTAGCCGGCCTTGGTGGCGCAGTACAGTAGTGCGGCGGCCGCGCCGAAGGCGGTGATCCGCAGTCCACGACGGAGCCACCGACGTGGCGTGACCAGGGAGAAGCGCCAGCAGAGCCGGGCCAGGTCGGTGGCGTAGCAGACGAAGACGACCAGGTAGACGACCAGGTAGCCGGCGACCGCCGGATGAGCGGCGTCCTCGACCACCAACCGGACCGGTGCGGCACCGGTCAACGTGGACGCCCAGAGTGCGGTGAGCAGTCCGAACGCGGTCACCGAGGCGATCACCCGACGCCGGACCCGGCGGGCCGCGACCGTCGGCGGCAGGGCCAGGAACAGCAGCAGGATCTCGGAGTTGGCCGCGACCCCCATCACCCCGGCGTGCGCCAGCAGCTTGGCCAGGTTCGGCAGCCCGGTGATCCGGTCCACCGCCTCGGCGACCGGCCGGACGGCGACGGTCACACCGGCGGCGAACGAACAGAAGGCGTACACCATCGCCCTCAGCACCCGGTTGTCGCGGTCCCGCCGCAGGTCACGCAGTTTGTAGCCGAAGGCGAGCCAGCCGGCGGCCGCGCAGACCGCGTACAGTGGGGTGTCCATCGGCGCTCACCGGGGCGGTGGTTCGAGCCCGTGCCGCAGCCGGGCCGCCAACGCGGCGTCGGTGACCGGCCCGGCTTCGTCGTGGGCGGGAGCCGATCCGAGGTCGGTCTCGCGGGCGGCGGCCTCCAGCAGGATGGTCGCCATCATCTCGGCCTCCTGTTCCTCGCTCCGGCTGTACACCCCGGTCCGGGCGAGTACCCGGTGCACCAGGGTGGGGCGCAGTGCCGGCATCAGCAGTTGGCTGGCCTCCTGGTCGTCGAGGGCGAGGGCACGGTGGCCGAGTAGGATGTGGCCGATCTCGTGGGCGATGATGTGGTCCCGGTGCACCCGGCTGGTGCGTTCCTCGTAGGCGACGACATGACCGGCGTCGGTGAAGAAGGTCAGGCCGAACGGCGCACCGGCGGGCATTGGCACGCCGACCAGGGTGATCTGCTGGCCGAGCACCGCACCGACCCGCTGGCACAGTTGTGGCGCATCGAACGGCCGGGGCGTCCGCAGGCCCTGTTCCTCGAGCTGACGCAGCCGACTGCGGCAGGTCCGGCGCAGCGGGGATGACTTCATATCCGTGCTTCCCTCAGCTTGGTCCGTCCTTCGCCACTGCAGGACGATCACGGGTCCTGCCGTCCTTCGGCACCGGGGCCGCCCTCGGCGTGGCGGGTCTGAAGCGCCTGGACCACCCGGTCGAGGATCTCGCCGACCGCGTCGAGTTGCGCCTCGGGCAGCGTACTCAGCCGGGTCGCGACCGCGCGCACCTTGAGGTTGCGCATCGCCTGCAGCGCATGCAGGTCCCGTTCGATTTCGCCGGAGCGACGCCGGTCGAAGAAGTACGCCGGGTCCACGTCGAAGAAGTCGGCGAGCGCCTCCAGATGCTCCTTGGTCGGGTTGGTCCGTCGACCGGTGCGCAGCTGCCAGATGTACACGTCGGAGATGGAACCGCCCCGGTCGCGGATGGCGTCGGCCACCTCCCGTGAGGTGTACGGGTCGCGGCGGGCCGGCCGGACCGTCTCGAAAAGCAGGTTGAGCTTGTCGGCGAGGCTGGATCCCGATCCGCCAGGGGGGGTGGTGCCGCCCGTCACGGCTACCTCCGTCGGATGTGCAGCTAAGATCTGGTCCGGAACTACAGCTAAGATTAGCCACGTTAGCGTTGTCGGTTAATATCGGTTGACGACCGTACGCCGAGTCAGTATACGATCACGACTTGAGGTTGACCAACCCGTTGCAGTGGCCGACCTTGATGCCGCTGGTGCGGTGAGGGGCGCGGAACGGGGGCGCCCCTCACCCCACCAGCCAGCGGTCGCCCTGGACGTCCTGTCAGATCGCCCCGTCCACCGCGACCCTGGTGCTGCCCCGCTGGCCGGCCTCGCAGGGCATGTACCACCGGCCGCGGTCGGTGCCGAATGCCGGTGCCGCCGAGCGGCGGTAGTCGGGTACGCCGGGCAACGGGCGTACGACGACTCGGTGATGTTCTTCTGGCGGATCGCGCTGCCGTTGGCTTGCCCGGCGTTCGGCGCGGTGGCGATCTTCACCTTCCTGCACGGCTGGAACCTCTACCTGGAGCCGATCGTGTTCCTGTCCACCCCGGAGAAGCTCACCCTGCCGCAGGCGTTGACCCAGCTCGTCGACGCGTACGGCGGGCCGATGTGGAACGTGCAGCTGTCGGCGGCGTCGTTGACCGCGATCCCGGTGCTCATCGTGTTCGTCATCGTCACCGATGGAGAACCCGACCAGAAGCAGTTCGATTCCCAGCAGCGGTGCCACTACGGGTGAGCCTATGGAGTGCTGCACGCGCGGGCCGTCAGGCTGCTGGCTTTCACCAGTACGCCTCAAGACGGTCAGCGAGGTCTGCCCAAAGTCCCGGTCGCTGATCGCGGCTCGTCACGTGTCGTGAACGTGAGATCGACATAGGGGAATCATGCATGCGTGGGCGAGGAGATGCAAGTGCACCTGCACGTGCCACTGCACATGCACCACACTTTTGCGAGGTTGTGTACGGGTCTGAATAATATCCGGCCGGTCTCCGCGTGGAAGCCGCCTGATCACGCAGCGGACGCCCGGCGCCCACCTGCGCGGCCAGCTCGACTGTCATGCGGAGCTATCGGTCCGCCCCGATGATCTGCCGGGCGGCGGCGATCGCCTCCGGAGTGTCGGGAAAGACCCGGTTGAGTCCGCTCAGCCGGGGGAGCAGCCCGAACGCGGTGAGCGCCTTGTGGTGTCCGTCCCGGATCCCGGACAGATAGACGGTGATGCCCCGTCGCTCCAGCCGCTGCACCACGTCGCGCAGCACCAAGGCGCCGGAGGCATCGATGGTGGACACGCGAGACATCCGTAGGATCACCACCCGTACCTCGGCGACGTCGGACAGCTCCAGCAGGAACCGGTGGGCGGCGGCGAAGAACAACGGCCCGTCCAGCCGGTACGCCACGATGTGCTCGGCCAGCAGCGCCTGCTCCTCGGCGTGGTGGTCGCCGGTGTCCAGCGGCACCCGATCCAGCCGTACCGCCTGGGCGATCCTGCGCAGCGCCAGCCCGCCGGCCACGACCAGGCCCACCAGCACGGCGGTGACCAGGTCCAGCAGGACGGTGGTCGCTGCGGTGAGCGCCATCACCAGCCCGTCGGAACGCGAGGCTCGGGCCAGTGCGGCCAGCGCGCTCACCTCGACCATCCGGATGGCGGTGGCGATCAGCACCCCGGCCAGCGCGGCCAACGGGATTCGGCTGACCAGCGGAGCCGCCACGAACATGAGCAGCGCGAGGATCAGCGCGTGCGACAGCGCGGCCAGTCGGGAGGCGGCACCAGCCCGGACGTTGACCGCCGTCCGGGCGATCGCCGCGGTGGCCGGGACCCCGCCGAACAGCGGTGTCACCAGGTTGGCCACGCCCTGGCCGAACAGTTCCCGGTCGGGATCGTGCCGCTGCCCGACCGACATGCCGTCCGCCACTGTGGCCGACAGCAGGCTCTCCAACGCGGCCAGGGCGGCGACCGCGATCGCCGCGGTCGCCAGTGCCGGCACCGCCGCCAGGTCCAGGAACGCCAGCGACGGTGCCGGCAGGGTGGCCGGCAGTGCGCCGATGGTCGGCACCGGCAATCCGGACAGCATCGTCGTGACGGTCGCTGCGGCAACCGCGAGCAGCGAGAACGGCACAGTTGGCCGCCACCGCGCCCCGGTCAGCATCGCGGCGGCGACGGCGAGGGCGATCAGCAACGACGGCCACTGCGGCTGCCGGACGAACGCCGCCACCGCCTGCCCGACCAGCGGCAGCACCCGGTCGCCGTGGACGTCCACGCCGAGCGCCGTCGGGATCTGCTGCAGCAGGATCACCCCCGCGATGCCGGCGGTGAAGCCCTCGATCACCGGGGCCGGCATGTACCGGGCGACCTGACCCGCCCGGACCAGTGCCAGCAGGATCAGGATCACCCCGGCCAGCAGCCCGACGGTGAGCACACCGCCCGGACCGAACTGCGCCACGATCGGCACCAGCACCACCGTCATCGCCCCGGTGGGCCCGGAGACCTGCAGGTTCGACCCGCCGAAGACCGCCGCGAGGGCACCGGCGACCACAGCGGTGACCAGCCCGGCGGTGGCGCCCAACCCGGAGGCGACACCGAAGCCGAGGGCGAGCGGCAGGGCCACGACCGCCACGGTGAGCCCGGCGAGCAGGTCCCGGCCCGGTTGCCGGCGGACCGCCCGCCAGTCGGTGGCCTGCGGCAGCAGCCGGCGCCCCCCGGCGACGGCGTTCATCCGCGTCCTGACGGGGCATGGGCCGACGCGTCCCGCAGTTCGGCCAGCAACTCGGTCTGGTCGACCAGCATCTCGGTGAGGATCCGCCGGGCCGCCCGCATCAGGTCCGCGACGTCCGGCCCGGCCAGGGCGTAGGTCACGGCGGAGCCGTCCCGGCTGGAGACCACGATGCCGGCCCGGCGCAGCACCGCGAGCTGTTGGGACAGGTTGGACGTCTCGACGTCGATCTCGGCGAGCAGTTCGCGGACCTGGCGGGGGCGCTCGCCGAGCAGTTCGAGCACCCGGATCCGCACCGGGTGCCCGAGCATACGGAAGAACTCGGCCTTCTTCTGGTAGAGCGGCACTGGCATGTGTGCAATTGAAGACTTCTTCAAGTAGTCATTCGCCGCCGGGGGTCCGTGCTGTGCGAGTCGTCACGTCGAGTCCGGCCTGCCGGGTGCGCCGCGAGGCTCAACCAGCGGGATGCGCTATGAGCGAAATGGGATAGGTGTGTGTCGATTAAGCCGGTCTACGGTGAGCGATGTCAGTCGATGCCAGCCGGTATCGCGGCCCGTTTCCAAGGAGGCATGCCATGCCGAGACAACGCACCGTCCGGGCGATCCTCGCGACGGTCACCGTCATCCTGTCGCTGATCGGTGTCCAGGTCGTGGCCACCGCGCCGGCCTCGGCCGCAGTGACCACGATCTACTACGACGCGAGCCGCGCCGGCCAGTTCGCGACCAACTTCGCCCAGGCCGCGCAGATCTGGAACAGCAGCGTGGACAACGTCCGGCTGCAGCCGGGCAGCCCGGCGTCGGTCGTCATCTACGTCGACAGCGGCTGGCCCCGGGCGTACGTCACCCGGCTGGGCGCCGGCCGCATCTACATGGGTACCCAGGCAGTGGACCAGGGCTACGACCGGACCCGGATCGCCACCCACGAGTGGGGACACATCCTCGGGCTGCCGGACCGGCGTACCGGGCTCTGCTCCGACCTGATGTCCGGCAGCAGCGCGCCGGTGTCCTGCCGCAACGCCTACCCGAGCGCCGCCGAGGCGGCCCGGGTCGACCAACTGTTCGCCCGCGCCGCCGCGACAGTCACCGATCAGGCGCCGAGCGGGAACCGGTCCAGCACGACCGGTGCGACATCGGGGGTACGCATGTCGTAGCGGTAGCTGGTCACCTCGCCGGTGCCGGTGTCCAGGACGCTGAACACCGAGTAGTCGTTGCTCTGCACGAACGGCAACGGCGTACCGGCCGGGTCGGTCAGCGGCGCGACCGTCGGCACCTGCGGCTCCAACCCGCCCGGGTTGCCCTGGGCCAGGTAGTTGTCCGGGTTCCACGGCGCCGGCGGGACCGGCCGGGACCGGCCCGACAGCGGGTGGAACGCACCGTACGAGTTGCCCACGTTAGAGGTCTCCAGGTAGTGGGTGCCGGACTCGGCAGTGAACCGGTTCCACAGGTGTGAGTGGCCGTTGAGCACCAGGTTCACCCCGGCGGACTCCAGCAGCGGGGCGACGTCACGGGTCAGCACGTTGTCCGCCTGTGGGTAGTCGTACCGGACCAGGGTGTTGCCGTCGGTGTCGGTCTGCTCGGTGCGCACCGGGTCGGTGAACGGCGGGTTGACGTTGTCGCCCAGCCCGTGTGGGCCCTCGTGCAGCATCACCACCGTGTACTTCGCGTCCCGGAACTGCCGGCTGGCCACCTCACGCTGCAACCACCGGTACTGCCGGCTGCCGACGCCGATTTCCTCGAAGATGTGCGAACCCCAACCCTGGGCGAGCAGGTCGTCGGTGCTCGCCGGTGCCTCGGTGTACCGGGTCCGCTGCCAGTTCGCCGGGTCGGCGGCGATACCGGTGCCCCGCCAGATCCGGGTGGCGTACAGCGAGATCAACCGGACGTCGCCGACGGTCGTCGCGTACCAGCGCTCCCCGCCCGGCCCGCTGGTCGGCAGGGAGAAAATCTCCTCGTAGGTCTCGGTGTTGAACGAGTTCTCCAGGATCCAGCGTTCCTTGATCTTGCGGTTGTTCCGCGGGTTCACCTGCCTGGCGACCTTGCGGTATGCCGCCTCGGCCACCTCACGCGGCACCGGCGCGTTGAACGACTCGTTCAGCGTCGGCAGCCCACTGCGGCCCTGCACCTCGTGGTTGCCGATCGCCGGGAAGATCGGCGCGTGCTGCAGGATCTCACCGCCGGTCCAGGTGACCCCGCCGACCGTACGCGACGCCCGGCCCTGCAGCGCCGGGAAGAACGCTCCGCCGCGCTGGTCGTCGAACCACTCCGAGGCCCGGTCCGGGATGTTGACCAGGTCCCCGGCGAGGAACACCGCGTCGACCCGGCCGACCGTCTCGACCGCTTTCTGCAGGTTGGCCGGGGTGTTCGGCATCGACTGGTGGTCGCTGGTCAGCAGGATCTTCTGCGGCTGGCCGGGGGCGGCGGCGGGCGCCAGGGTGTAGGTGTCGGAAGCGACCATCGCACCACGCTCGATTGACACCACCCGGTACGGCGTCCGGCTGCCCACGCCGAGGCCGCGTACGGTCGCCTCGTGCCGCCAGATGTGCCGCCGGGTGATCTGCGTCGGCGGGTCCGGGATCTGCGAGGCGGCGTCCTCCGCCACCCGGGACAACTCGCCGGTCCGGGCCCGGAACACCCGTACGCCCCGGATCTTGCCGCCGGTGGCCGCGGCCCGTAGCTCGGCCCGGTTGAGCTCGTCGGCCCGGTCACCGACCACCACGACGTGGTGCCGACCGGCGAACTCTGTCAGCCAGACAACCCGGACGGAGTTCTTCGCCGGGGACTGCAGGAACGGTTCGGTGAGCAGGACCGGGTCGGCACCAGCGCCGGCGCTCGCCCCGGACGGCGCCGCCGCGCCCATCAGTAGGGTCAGGACCGCGACGATCGCGGTGAACTGCCAGATCGGTCTGGACACGATGCCTCCACGCTGCGGGGATCAGACGAGCCGCAGCATCCTCGGCACAGGTGAACAGCACCGTCGAGCGACGCTGACCAGCGGATGAACGCCTGTACCCGGCGGGTCAGCGGTGTACCAGCCCGCCACCGACCTCGATCACCTGGCCGGTGACCGCACCGGAGTCGGGGCTGGCGAGGAAGCGGGCGGTGGAGACCATGTCGTCGGGGTCGAGCCGGCGCTGCACCGCCTGCCGGTGCAGGATCGCGGCGTCGACCGCGGCCTCGTCGACCGGGGCGTTCCCGGCGAGTTCTCGTTCGCCCTCGGTTCGGATCGCGCCCGGCGAGATCGCGTTGACCGTCGTGCCGTCGGGTCCGAACGCGCGGGCCAGCGAACGGGTGAGACCGACCAGTGCTGCCTTGCTCGACACGTACGACGGCCCGGACGGGCCGCCCAGGCGGACCGTGGCCGAGGTGACGTTGATGATCCGGCCGCCGCCACGGGCCCGCATCCCCGCCGCCAAGGCCTGGCTGAGCAGCATCGGGGCGGTGACGTTGACCGCGAACGTCGCCTCCCATTCGGCCAGCGGCAACTCGTCGATCCAGACGTTGGACGCCCGCGCCGCGTTGTTGACCAGTACGTCGACCGGCCCAGCCGCCTCGGCCAAGGCCAGCACCTCGGCGGGGACCGACAGGTCCGCCTCGACGATCCGGGCGTGCGCGCCGGCCGCCCGGCACCGTGCGGCGACGGTCTCTGCCTCGTCGGCGGCGGCCAGGTGGTGCAGCACCAGGGCTGTCCCGGGTGTGGCGAGACCGGTCGCGAGGGCCGCGCCGATGCCGCGTCGCGCCCCGGTGACCAGGATCGTCCGACTCATGCACTGATCCTGCGGCCGGTCCGCGGCCGCGTCAACGTCGACCGGCGGTCAGCCGGCGGCCGGGCCGGCTGAGACCGCCGCGCGGGCGGCCGCCGCG
>NZ_JBSWXD010000091.1:0-27133 GCF_056160425.1 Micromonospora sp. ABR4_055 | reverse complement strand
AGGGTGTCCAGGTCTTGCGTCACAACATGATCTTGGATGCCCTCTCCTCATGCCCGGACATCGACCCCTGACTTCGGAACTACTCGTCTAGGAGCAGCGGGAACGTCGCGCAGGTCGAGCCGGCAGCAGCGCTCATCGGGACGCCCTGTCCCGTCGACCGGGCGGGTGACGCCCCGGGCCGCGATCGCGCCGGTGGATAGGGGTTGACGTCGGGACCGCAGACCTCGTACCTCAGGTGCCGGATCCGACGCGGCCGGCCCGGTTGCCCGGACCGACCGCAACGCTGGCCCGGGCCAACCGTGCGCGGGTCACCAGTGGGTCCCCGCCCGACCGAGCCCGGTCAGGACTGCTTGCGCAGCCCGATAATCTGCAGAACGGCAAACAGGCCGACGACCGCTGCCTGCATGACGATCCAGACGCGGGCGATGGTGGAGGGATCACCGAGCCCGGCAGCCGCCACCACCAGACTTGCCAACACCCAAATCACATTGACGACCACCACCATACCTGCGGCGCTGGCGCTGATCACCGAACGGGTCCCGACGATCCACACGCCGACACCGAATACCAGCAGGAAGACCCCGATTCCCCGCAGGAATCCGGTGGACAGGTCGAAAAGATCACTGAGCATGCTGGCCGCCACGAGGTACGCCAGTCCATTCAGACTGGTAACCACGGCATCCAGCTTCAACGCGAGTCGGAGGAACTTGTCGGATGTGCCGTCTGCAACGGAGCCGCGTGCCGCGGCGGCAGGAGTAGTCATGGGACGACCTTGCCAGCCCATTGGTCGCGCTGTCGATTACCTATGAGATAAGCAAATACCGAATATCAGCCGGTCGATAGCGCGAAACCGGGTAGGCCTCGCAACTCGCGCGCGGTGGCCTCGTCAGCCGGGTAGAACGATTCGATCGACAGTTCCGCGACCGTTATGTCCAGTGGAGTGCCGAACGTCGCGACTGTCGTGAACATACTCAGCACGCCCCCGCCCCGCCGGACCCGTAGCGGGACGACGATGCTGTCGACCAGGGTCAGCTCCACGTCGCCGGAATCGTCGCCCGGGTAGCCGGACAGCTCCTCCTGCAGCTCGGCCAGCACCGGGTCGCCACTGGCCTCCACCTGCCGACGCAACCGGTGGAGCAGGTGGGCCCGCCACTCCCCAAGGTTGACGATGTGTGGTGCCAGCCCTTCCGGGTGCAGGCTTGCCCGCAGAACGTTCGCCGGTGGGGCGAGCAGTGACGGCGAAACGAGATCGGTCAGCACGCCGAGGCTGGTGTTCGCTTCAACGAGATTCCAACCCCGGTCCACGACGACCGCTGGATAGGGCTCGTGGCCGGTCAGTACCTGGCGGACCGCAGCCCGGATCAGCGACATCGACGGCTCGTCCAACGGCGTCTCCGAGTACACCGGCGCGTAGCCGGCCGCCATCAGCAGTCGGTTGCGCTCGCGCAACGACAGGTCGAGCTGGTCTGCGAGTTGGAGCACCATCTCCCGACTTGGGGCCGACCTGCCGGTCTCCAGGAAGCTGAGATGGCGGGTGGAGATGTTTGCCCTGATGGCGAGTTCGAGCTGGCTGAGCCGCCGGCGCCGCCGCCAGTCCCGCAACAGCTCACCAGCAGCCGACCTGGTCATGGTGATGGACATCAGCTCATTGTGCACCACCGACTACATCGCGTCGATTACCTAGCAGGTAAGGTCTTTCGAACAGGCTGGCGGTCGCCAGCACCGTACAGGTAGGTGACGCTGGTCCGCAGCACGACCGTCGGGGTCGCGCCGTCCCTGGTCTCCAGCTGTACGCCGAAGACCGACTCCCAGTACCCCCGCGGGCGTGCCCGCGCCGACCGCAACTCGATCTGGGCACGCAGGCACGCCCCGACGCCCACTGCGGCGCCGAGCCGAATCCCGTCCACGCCCTTGTTCAGGACATGGTCCACCCCGTCCACGGTGATCACCTCGTCGATCATCGCAGGAATGAGTGCCACCACCAGAAAACCGTGCGCCACCGGGCGGCCGAATGGCCCGGCCCCGGCCCGGCCCGGGTCGACGTGGATCCACTGCCGGTCACCAGTGATGCGCGCGAAGTCGTCGATCAGCTCTTGGTCGATCCGCTTCCAGTCGCTGGTGCCGAGGTCGGCTCCCACCAGTGCAGGCAGATTGGCAGGACAGGCCAGCCGATGCATCAGCGCACCTCGGCGGCGTCGCGCCTCCCGCTGGTGGCGGCGGCCGTCGGTACCGAAGCCGCGCCCATCGCATGCACCCCGCCGTCGGCGTGGATCACCTCGCCGGTCACCGCAGGCAGCCAGTCCGACCAGAGTGCGCAGATCACCCGGCCGACCGGCAGGGCGTCATTCACGTCCCAGGGCAACGGCGACCGGTCCCAGGCCGTCTGCAGCGTCCCGAACGAGGCGATCGCCGTGGCCGCGACGGTCCGCAGCGGGCCGGAGGCCACCAGGTTCACCCGGGTGCCCTGCGGCCCCAGCGCGTGGGCCAGATACCGACAGCAGCTCTCCAGGCCGGCCTTCGCCACCCCCATCCAGTCGTAGCCGGGCCAGGCCTGGCGGGCGTCGAAGTCGAGACCGACGACCGATCCGCCACCGGCCTTCGCCAACAACGGAGCGCACGCTCGAACGATCGCCGCGAAGGAGTAGGTGGAGACCTCGATCGCCCGCGCCACGTCAGGCCACGGCGTGTGCAGGAAGTTGCCGTCCAACGCCGACGGCGGCGCGAAAGCGGCGGCGTGCAGGAGGCCGTCCAACCGTCCCCATCGTGACTGCAAATCGGCTGCCGCAGCCACCAGGTGATCGGGATCAGTGAGGTCGAGCTCCAGCACCGGACATGGTCGTGGCAGTCTCTCTGCCACGACCATGGTAATCGACAGCCCTCGCCCGAATCCCGTGAGGACGATTTCCGCGCCCTGCTCCTGCGCCAGTCGGGCGGCGGCGAATGCTATCGATCGGTCGGTGAGCACGCCGGTGACCAGGATCTTCCTGCCAGCCAATAGCATCGTATCTCCCATCGTCGTCGAGGGTGAAGGCCGGCGTCGCGGCCTTTCCGCTTTCCTGTCGTCTTCATTGTCCGACAGCCAGCTGACGAGACATTGACAGAGCACTGATCCGGCCATCTCAGCCCTCATTACCCACCAGGTAATCGACGGGCCGACCGCAGCGTGCCATATTTTCATCGACTGTCGACCCCAGCAGCTTGGCTGCCTCTACCGAAACGGAGCTAGGCGTTTCATGAGTGAAGTCACCAAGATCGTCGAACGGTACCTCGAGATCTGGAACGAGCCGGACGCACAGGCGCGCACGCAGCAGATTCGCGATCTCTGCCAGGAGAGCATCGTCTTCACCGACCCGATGGCGGACGTAAGCGGACACGAGGCGTTCAACGCACTCATCGGCGCGGTGCAACAGCAGTTCCCCGGGATGGTGTTCACGCTCGCCGGCGCCGTCGACGCCCACCACGACCTGGCCCGCTTCACCTGGGGGCTAGCGCCGGCGGGAGCGGACGAGCCCTTGGCGATCGGGTTCGACGTGATCAAGGTCGGTTCGGACGGCCGGCTCGCAACGATCTACGGGTTCCTGGACAAACTTCCCGGCTGACCGGCCCCTTCCCCACGGATGGCCTGGCCATCCGGCCTTCGGGCTCCTTGTCCGGCGGCGATCTGGCCAAGGCTCACACCAATGGGCCTTGGCCAGATCGCCGCTGCCCTGAGGCCGCAACCCGTCGCGGGGTGGCGGCCGAACCGTTCTGCTCGCCGTCCGGGCAGCGCGCCCGTACCACGGCGACCCCTCCTGTCGCGCCGGGCGACCCTGGCCACCGCCGGCAACCTGCCGCCCGCTGCCGGCGACGTGACGGTTCGGCTGACTGGCTTCGTGCCGGCCCACCGGTGAGCGGGCGGCCTGACGGCTGGAGCTCCCCTTGACGCACTCCACCACCATGTCCGAGCCGGCGTACAGTTCGTCGATCGGCACCCGGCTCGACCGGATGCCGATCACCGGCGCGCACCGTACGCTCACCCTGCTGATCGGTCTCGGGCTGTTCTTCGACTACTTCGACAGCAACCTGTCGGGCACGGTGTCCAAGGTCCTACAGGTCGAGTTCGGTGTCGACGGCAACGCCCTCAAGCTCTTTCTGGCGTCCGGATTCATCGGCCAGTTCTTCGGATCGATACTGCTCGGCCGATTGTCCGACATCATTGGACGCCGTCGGGCGTTCATGCTCAACCTCGCCGTCTACAGCGTCTTCACCCTGCTCGGTGCATTCTCGCCGAACGTCGCCTGGCTGATCGTTACCCGTTTCATCGCCGGTGTGGGGATCGGCGCAGAGCAGACACTGGCAGACTGTTACCTGGCGGAGGTACTGCCCGCCCGCCGCCGCGGACGCTTCATCGGCTGGGCCTACTGCATCGCCTTCTGCGGCGTTCCTGCCGTCGGGTTCACCGCGCTCTGGCTCGCACCGCGGACGATCCTGGGACTCGCTGGCTGGCGTTGGGTGTTCATCATCGGCGCGCTCGGCACCGCGCTCATCTGGATCCTGCGGCGCAGGCTGGTCGAATCCCCACGCTGGCTGGCCGAACAGGGCCGGACCGCCGAAGCCGAGGCAATCGTCAGCGGGCTCGAACGGCAGGCCGGAATCCAGCAGCCACCGGCCGGCACGACACCGAGCATGCTCGGACGCCCCCGCCCCCGCCCCCGCCCCCGCCCCGGCTACCGCGAGCTATTCGGGCCGCTGTACTGGCGCCGCACCGTCATGCTCTGGACGTTCTGCCTGCTTTCGGTGACGGCATACTACGGATTCGGCACGTTGGCACCACAGGTGCTCGCGGTCAAGGGATTCGACATCGTCGCCGGGCTCGGCTACACCGCGATGTCCTTCCTCGGCTATCCGATCGGTTCCCTACTGTCCGTGCCCATTCTCGACCGCGTCGAGCGACGGACGCTGATTTGTGTGTCGGCCACGCTGATGGCGGCGAGCGGCATCGGCTTCGGCCTGGCCGGCAACGCCGTCGCCATCGTCGCCTTCGGCTTCAGCTACACGTTGCTGAGCAACGTGTTCTCCACCGCGTCGCACGTCTATCTGTCCGAACAGTACCCCACCGCGTTCCGAACGACTGCGGCCGGCGCGGCCTACTCGCTGTCGCGGCTCAGCGCCGCTCTGCTGCCCTTCGTTCTACTACCGATCCTTACCAACGCCGGCGCCGGTTGGTTGTTCACCGTCATCGCCGGTTGCGTGGTCGTCATGATCGTCGCGGTCCTGCGGCTCGGCGACCGCACCACCGGGACGTCGGTCGACCTACCAGTGCAGGTGGAACAGGCCGGCTACCGCAGGAACTGACCCCGCACGCAATCGGGGTGTCCGCAAACCGTGGACGGTTCGCGGACACCCCGGTGGAGCTACCGTCTGTGTCGAACGGCGTGAGCGCGTCAGCCGAGCACGATCTGGGACTGAACGACGATCCCCACCGCAGGATGCTCACCGTCTGCCAGCCCGGCCTGCACAAGCTGCAGATCCGTCTGAACCACGACGACACTACGACCGACGCTCAACGGCCTCGCAACCGCTCGCACCGTACCCTGCCGGACCGGGGCGAAGAAGTTCACCTTCAGCTCGATGGTCGAGGTAACCGCGCCAGCGGGAATGTTCAGATAAGCGCACACACCCGCCACCGAATCCGCCAAGGTGACCAGGGCGCCCCCGTGCAGCACGCCGCCGGCCGTGCAGAGCCGCGCCTGCCAGTCCATCTCGCCGACTACCCAGTCCTGGTTCAGCTGTCCAAACCGGATATCGAGGGTCGCCGACATCGGCATGATGTCCGGCAGGGTCCGGCTGGTGACGGCCGCTGCGGTGGCCTCGTCACGGCCGTCCACGGACGGTGTCAACGGACCCTCGACGATTCGAGCCGGTAGAGGTGACGCGCGAAGTCGGTAGTGACGGTCAGTGCGTGGGCGTCGATGTAGAAATGGCCGCCAGGGAACTCACTGTTGCCGAGGTACCGGGGAGTACGGTCGCGCCACGACTGCATGGCGTCCCGCCGCTGCATGAGCGGATCCGACGCCCCACCGTACGAGACCACCGGACAACCGACCACTGCCGGCTCGTCGACGTACTGCGCGCAGATCGCCAGATCGGCACGCAACGCCGGAACCACCAGCGCCAGCATCTCCGGATTGTCATAGATTTCCGCTGGGAAGGAGCCAAGCTTCTTGATCCACTTGACCATCTCCGACTCCGACATCCGGCTCTGTTCGTCCGTCGGCTGGAAGAAGCCCTGCGGCGCCCAGCCGGACATTCCGAGCACGATCGGTCCAGGGTCGCCCTCGGCCTCGATCCGCTGAGTCAACTGGTACGCCAACTGTGACCCCATGCAGTGTCCGAAGAAGGCGTACGGACGATGGTCGAGTTCGCTGACGACCGCCTCGTACAGGGCGTCCATCAGCGGCTCCCACCGGTCGTACGCCTCCTCCTCACGCCGGTTGTGCCGGCCAGGCAGAGTAACCGCCTGAACCGCGATGTCCGACGGCAGCAACTCCGGCCAGTCTCGATAGATGATCGCTCCGCTGCCGGCATGTGGAAAGAGGAACAGGCGGATTCTGGCGTCGGCGGACGGCTCCTGCGGATGCAGCCACTGCCCAGCCTCCGACGTCTGCCCGACATAGTCAGTCATGATCGACCTCCGGTCCGGATCAGGTAGTAGCCAACGGGACGGCTGCTTCTCGCAGCGCCGGCAGGACCACCGCGCCCAGTTGGTCCAGCTGCCGGCTGGGATCCAGCGACCCGATCCGGATCACCACGTGCCGGGTGCCGGAACGCAGGTATCCCAGCAGCCAGTCGGCGCACTCCTCGGCCCTGCCCCAGCCGTACGCCTGAATCCTGGCCATCGTCTCCAACGACCGGCCGTAGTACCGGTGCAGGTAGTCCGCCAACTCAGCCTCGGCCTCGGCCTTGCTGTCACCGATGGTCACCGTGGCGTACAGGCCTGGGGTCACCGCGCCCTGCGGTCGGCCCAGCTCCCGGCAGTGCGCCAGCACCGTCTGCCAGGCCGTGTCGTACGCAGACGCCGTGGGTAGGAAGGGCAGCCACCCGTCGTACCGTTCGGCGACCCGCCGCAGCACCCGGGGGGTGTCGCTGCTGGCCAGCCAGAGCGGCGGTCCTCCGGTCCGGTAGGGCGTGGGCAGCCGGTGCAGGCCGCTCGCCTGCCAGTACCGTCCGGTGAAGTCGACCTGACCGTCACTGCGGCTGGCGCCCCAGGCCGCCCGCCACAGGTCGGCGATCTCGTCGAGCCGGCTGGCGCGGCCGGGGAAGACAGCGCCGACGATGCCGAACTCCTCCTCCGTCTCAGGGATCGGAAATCCCGAGCCGAGGCCGAGAGCCAGCCGGCCGGCACAGGCATGATCAAGGCTGGCGATCATGTTGGCGCCGATCAGCGGATGCCGCAATGCCGGCGTCATAGCGGCCGTACCGAGAGTAACCTGGCTGGTCACGGCGGCGCAGGCGGCGAGCACCACCAGCGGGTCCAACCGCGGCCGCGCCACCAGCGAGTCTCCGGTCCACAACGAGTCGAAGCCCAGCAGCTCGGCTCGCCGCGCGAAGTCAAGGATCTGCGCCATGTCGATGTTGTCGGTTATCGCCTGTTCCCGGGTCGGCAGCAGAACCCCGATCCGAAAGGGCTGGTCGATGACGGACACCTCAGTCTCCTTCCGATGCTGACGAAGCGACTGCGAGGTCGGCAGCGGCCCCGGCGGCAAGGCGTTCCCGGACCAGTCGGCGGAGAATCTTTCCCGACGGATTGCGCGGCAGATCCTCGACAATGTGGTATTCGACCGGGATCTTGTAATCGGCTACCCGACCGCGGAGGAACATCAGCAGCTCGCGACGGGTCGCCTGGCGCTGGGGGCGCAGCACCACACAGGCGTGGACCGCATCGCCCCAGCGGGGGTGCGGCATCCCCACCACGGCGACGTCGGCGACTGCGGGATGGTCGGCGAGCTCCTTCTCGACCTCTGCCGGGTACACGTTCTGCCCGGCCACGATGATGGTGTCGTTGATCCGATCGCCGAGGAAGAGGTGGCCGTCTTCGTCGAGCCGGCCGGCGTCACCCATGTACAGCCAGTCACCAACGAGCGTCTGTGCCGTGGCGTCGGGCAGATTCCAGTAGCCCAGCATTCGGGCTGGGGTACGGATGCACACCTGGCCCGTCTTGCCCGGTGGGACTTCACGGCCTTCCCGGTCCACCACCTTGATCTCGGTGCCCGGGCAGGCCCGACCTGCCGCGCCCAGCAGTCGGCTGCCCGGTACGTGTGCCTCTGGCGGCAGGCAGACCGCCACCGTCCCGGTCTCGGTGCTGGCGTAGATCTGCGCGAACTCGCAGCGGAACGTCTCCAGGCACTGGCGGAGCAGTCCGGCTGAGATCGGCGCGGCGCCGTAGGCCACTTTCCGCATCGACGCGAACGTGTGCGGGCCGACACCGTGTTCGGCGAGCATCATCGCGAGCATGGCGGGAGCGACGAACGTAATGGACACCTTGTACTGCTGGATGAGTCGGACCGCTTCCTGCGGAAGGTACATCCGCATCACCACGTTGGTGGCGCCGGCGTTGAAGCCGTGCATGAACCAACCGATCCCGGCGATGCCCAGACCGGGCAATGAGATGAGGCTGACGTCGTCGGCCCGCCAGTCGATCCAGTCGACCCCTGCGGCACGCATCGCAGCAGGCAGTGTGAAGAAGCTGCGATGGGCCAGGACGACCCCCTTCGGCTTGCCGGTCGTCCCGCTGGTGTAGATCTGTACGACCGGGTCGTGCGGACCGCAATGGTGATGTACGTCAGCGTCCGACGCGTCGGCCAGCCAACACCGCAGTCCCGCACCCGGGTCGTCAGGGTCCTCGGCGTCGAGCTCCACCACCTCGCGAAGCGTCGGAAGATCCGGACGCACCCGGTCGACCACCGGCCGGAACTCACGCTCCACGAAGAGCAGTTCAGCTGTGGAGTCCCGCAGGATGTGGTCGACCTCGCCTGCGGTGAGCCGCCAGTTGACCGGGACCAGCACTGCGCCGATCTTGGCGCCGGCAAGCACCGTCGAGTAGTAGTGTTCCGACTCTTTGCCGAGATAGGCGATGCGGGTCCCCGCACGGACACCGGCCTGGCGCAGCCGGTGCGCAGTCCGGTTGCTGTCCCGGTGCAGCTGCGCGTACGTCAGTGCCCGATCCGCACAGCGGATCGCCACGTGATCGCCGCGGTCACGCGCATGCGCCGCGGACGTGACCGGCAATGTCCACTGTTCAGGCAGGTCTTCCACACAATCCTCCAGAATGGCAGCGGGACCGATCCGCGGGACCAGGTAGGGGTATCGGCCCGGCGGTCAGCCGAGGTACTCGGCGGCGAACCGCCGGTCCAGGAAATCAACCAGCTCCTGTACCGACGGGTGGTCGAAGGTCAACGACGCGGGCAGCGGGATCCGCAGCGCCGATTCCAGGCCACTCTTAATCTCGACTGTCATCAGTGAGTCGAGTCCGAGTGAAACGAACTCGGCGGCAGGGTCAAGTTCACTCGGGTCATCGAGGTGCAATACCTGCGCCACCTTCGCTCGGACCAAGTCGCCGATGGCGGCGCTCCGGTCGACCTCCGGGCTCAGCAACCGCTCGAGCAGATCGCTGCCGGCAGGGCCGGACGGCCGGCCGTCGGAGACACGCGAGTACAGGGCGTTGTCCAGTGGCAGTGCACTCGCGATCCGGTCCCAGTCGTACTCGCCGACCACCCGATGCGCGACCGGTCGGTCCCACAGGTGAGTGAGGGTGTCCAGTGCCCGCGCAGGGGAGAAGAACCGGACGCCGCTGCGGTCGACCTCCTGGCTCAACTGTGCGTCGAGCCGGGCCGACATGCCGACCTCGCCCCAGGCACCCCAGCTCAAGCTGAGACCAGGCAGCCCAAGGGCTCTCCGCCAGGTGGCCAACGCGTCCAGGAAGGCGCTCGCCCCGGCGTAGTGAGCCTGGGTCGCGCCGCCGATGACGGCCGCGATCGAGGAGTAGATCACGAAGAACTCGTGCTCCGGGCAGCTGAGGCTGAGCTCGTGCAACAGCCATCCGCCAAACACCTTGGGACCGAACTGCTCCTCGATCGCCGGCCAGTCGAGCTTCGCGATGAGTTCCTTGCCGACCGCACCCGCCGCGTGCACGAATCCGCCGACCGGGTGCGGCATGCCACGCAGCCGCTCGGCCAGGTCGGCCACGTCTGCCGGCTGGCTGATGTCGGCCGCGAGCACGGTCACCTCGGCCTGTGCCCGCAACTCGGCGAGGATCGACTCCGCCTCCGGAGTCGCTCGCCCGCTGCGGCTCACCAGGACGAGTTGACGGGCACCGCCCTCGACCAACCGTCGCCCAGTCACCAGACCGAGCCCGCCCAGGCCACCAGTGATCACGTACGTCCGGTCCGCCCGGAGACGGCGGAGCCGTCCCGGGGTGGCGGACGCGTCCGCGCCGACGTCGGTCAGGGCCAGGGCCACACTGCCCGGCGCGGCACCGTCCCGGAGCAGTCTCGCCACCTCATCCACTTCGTCTGGCCCGTACCGGATGAGCCCGCCCTCGGCGAGGCGGTCCTGGCCAGCTGAGACGGCGGCTCGCCCGGCCGCGATCTCAACCGCGTCCGCGCCCGGCCGTACCAGGATGGCGTCCGACACATTTATCCGGCTCGCCGGCTCGCCTTCGTAGCTGACCACGACGACGTCTCCTACGCGAAACTCGCGGTCGGCTGGAGCATGCGACACCGTACCCGCGCAGACGCTGCGGGTCAGCTCCGGACCGATTGGCACGACGACATCGACCAGCACCTCGATCTGTCCCGGACCGGGCACGACGGTCGGAGCCGGCGTGATCCGGTACCGCGCCGCGGCACCGGCCGGCGCGTCCGGCCCGGACACGACGAAGCCACCGGGCCAGGGCGGCGTGTTCTCGCCCGGCAGCAGCCGGCGTACGAATCGTCGGCCGTTACGGAACGCGACCTGGAAATCGTCCGGCCGGGGGGTACTCCACTCGCGGACCAACGCAGCCAGGTCGGCGGGATCGGCGAGGTCGGCAGGTATCCCCGACCCGGCGGCAGGCGCGAGATCGACCAGCGTCGCGCGGTACTGCGGATACTCGGTAAGTAGGACCGGGCCGAATCCCCACAAGGAAGCGGCGCAGAGCCCCACCGCCGCCGGCTCGTCGCCGGGGAGCATTTGTGCCCCCCTGGTTACCAGCCACAGCCGGGGTCGCCGCTCGACGGGTGCGGCGTCCAGAGCCGCGATCACTCGTAGCAGTTCACGGTAGTGGTTTTCGGACTGCCGGTGCAGTTCGGACATTGAGAATTCCGTACCGCCGCCGCGCCAGAACCAGGCCACATCGGTGACGCCGGATTCGGCCAGAGCCGCCGGGGCGCCATCGGCCTCCGGTATCACCAGCACCCCCACGCCCTCGCGCGTCCCGGCCTCGCGGAGGGCTTCCGCCAGCGCCGGCTCGGCATTCATGACGAGCACCCGCCGGGTGGCCTCGGTCACCTGCCGATCCGGCTGCGCCCGCAGCCAACTGAGCCGATGGGTGAAGAACCGTTGCCGGGTGGCGTCGCGGAACCCCCACCGAATGCCGTGCAGCCGGGCGGCGAGCCGGTCCCCGTCGAACAGCCACAGGTCGACCGAGCCGAGATCGGTGGCGTCCACAGGAACGCGCAGCCGTGCCTGGAAGCGGATCTGACCGGCTCGCGGCCGACGTAGCACCTGCGTCGTTCCGATCATGAGGGGGCCGGCGGCCGGACCGGCGTCGTGCACGGCCGCTATCCCCTGCAACGCGGCCTCGAGCACGTCGATCGGGAAGAACTCACCAGGGCTCACGCGCCGGTTGGTGAGTCGACCGGCGATCGAGGCACCATCGCGGAGCACCTCTTCCAGCCGCCGCAGCAGCGGACCGTAGACGCGGCCGACCGAGGCCAGGTCCAGGTAGGCGCTGTCACCGTCACGGGACTGCGGGGGCCAGACAGCGCCGGCTTCCACGGCCGGGACCTGCGGCTGCGGTACCTCCTCCGGCCCGACGGCGGTGTCGGCGTCCTCGACCAACGCGGTGAGGTGCTTTATCGGGGCGTCGCCGACGACGCTCAGCACCTCCACCGCCACCGTGCCGTCCGGACCAGTGACGCACCGGGTGTGCACCGTACGCGGCTGCTCGGTCAGGATCAGCGGCGCGTGCAGGACCAGATCTCGTACGACCCCACGGTGCTGACCGAAAAGCTCCTCCTGCACCGCCAGCAGCAACTCGACGTACGCCGAAGCCGGCACGGTCGCTTCCCCGTTGACCACGTGATCTGCCGCCAACGGCAGATCCAGTGACGAGAACTCGCTGGTGAACTCACGGCGCTCAGGCGTACCGGTGTCCCTGCCGAGCAGCGGGTGATGCCCGCTGCCGACCGACCCGGTGGAGCGGGTGGCGGACCGACCCGGGGCGGGCAGCCAGTGCCGCCGCCGCTGAAACTGGTACGTCGGAAGCGACATCGTGGGCTTTCGGCGGTCGTGCAGGCCACGCCAGTCCACCGCGATCCCGGCGCTGTACAGCGCCGCCAGACAGCGCAGGGTCGTTTCGTCGGTCCGGTCGCGCCGGCTGAGGCTGGCTACCCAGACGTGGTCGTCGGCGTTGACGCACTGCCGTGCCTGGGCGGTGAGGACCCCGGCCGGGCCGATCTCGACGATCGCGTGTCGCCCCCGCTTGACCAGGGACCGGATTCCGGACAGGAACTGCACCGGTTCGGCGACGTGCCGGACCCAGTACTCCACGTTTCCGATCTCCGCGAAGCGGGCCGGTGCACCGGTCACGTTCGACACGATGGCGATGTCGGGTTCCTGGAAGGTGATCCTGTCGAGCGCGGCCCGGAACTCGTCGAAGATCTCCGCCATCAGTGGCGAGTGGAACGCGTGTGACACCGCGAGCCGGTCCACCCGGACGCCGCGCTCACTCAGCCTCCGGATCACCTCCTCCAGCGGTCCGACGGCTCCAGAGACGACGCACTGGGTCGGGCTGTTGTGCGCGGCCAGGGCGAGTTCAGGCTGAGCCGCCAACAGCGGCTCGACCTCCTCGATTTCCGCGTGCACGGCGGCCATCCCGCCGGGTCGGCTCACCGACTGCATCAGCCGGCCCCGGACGGCGACGAGGGTCACCGCGTCCGGCAGCGTGATCAGCCCGGCGACCGCCGCCGCCACGACCTCGCCGATGCTGTGCCCGATCAGCACGCTCGGCCGGATCCCCCAGGACAGCCACAACCTGGCCAGGGCCAATTCCAGCGTGAACAGCGCGGGTTGCGTGAGCCAGGTCTGGTCGATCGCTTCCGGGTCCGACGCCTCGTCGAGGAGCAACGCGCGTACTGACCGACCGAGGTGCCCAGCGAACAGTTCGTCGCACTGGTCGACCCAGTTGCGGAAGACCGGGAACCGGCGGTAAAGGGCGGCCCCCATTCCGGCGTACTGGGCGCCCTGCCCGGTGAACATGAACGCCACCTTGCGGATCGGCGCCTTCGGCCGGGCGTCCGGCTGGGCGTCGAGGCCGGCCAGCAGCGTGTCGAGCTGGGCCCGGTCGGCGGCAACGCCCGCGAGGCGTTGGCCGAAATGGGTCCGCCCGACGTTGGTGGTGTAGCAGAGCCGGGCCAGGTCGACTTCGGGCTGTTCGGCGAGCAGCCGCTGGTAGCGCTGGGCGAGCGCGGTCAGCCCGGCGTGGTTCTTGGCAGAGATGGTGAACACGTGCCGGGCGGCGCTCGGCCCAGTGGCCGTCGGCGCCGCCGGCCGCGCGGGTGCCTGTTCCAGTACGGCGACCGCGATGGTTCCGGCGAATCCGAAACTGTTCACCACCGCCCGGCGTACCGGTGCCGACCAGGGTTGGCACTCGGTCGGCACCCGGACCGGATAGCTGTCCCAGGGAATCCGCCCTGACGGGGTCCGCAGGTTCAGGTGCGGGTAGATCGTCGCTGACCGCATCTGGAGGACAACCTTGATCAGGCCGACGATACCGGAGGCCGGCTCCATGTGGCCGAGGTTGGTCTTGACCGAACCCACCAGGACCGGTGACTGGTGGGTACGCGACTCGGCGAACACGTCGTTGATGGCACCCATCTCGATGGGATCACCGAGCGGGGTGCCGGTGCCGTGTGCTTCCACGTACTGGATGTCCGCCGGGCGCAGCCGGGCCGCGGCGAGAGCGGTCCGGATGGTCTGTTCCTGCGCTGCGCCGTTGGGCACGGTCAGTCCAGCGCTGTCACCGTCCTGACCGACCGCAGTGCCCCGCACGACGGCCAGCACGGTGTCGCCGTCCGCGATGGCCGACGACAGCCGTTTGAGGACCAGTACGCCACAACCCTCGGCGCGCACGTAGCCGTCGGCCGACTCGTCGAAGGTTTTGCACTGACCGTCCGGGGCGAGCATCTGTCCGTGGGAGAAGATCACCGGGATCCGGGGGTGGTGCAACGCGTTCACCCCGGCACAGAGCGCTATGTCGCACTCGCCTCGACGCAGTCCGCTTGCCGCCAGATGCAGAGCGGTCAGTGACGACGAGCAGGCCGTGTCCACGCTGAGGCTGGGTCCCCGCCAGCCGAGGAAGTACGACAGCCGGCCGGACAGGGGAAACATCGTGATTCCCGACGCGAGATGACCGTCGAGTTCCGCGTAGGGAATCTCGCTGATCTCCAACGCATAGTCGATCGAGCTCGCTCCGACGTAGACTCCACCGTTCCCCCTGCGCAGCGGTGTCGGATCGATGTTGGCGTTCTCCAGTGCCTGCCAGGCGGTCTCGAGCAGCATTCGTTGCTGCGGGTCGATGTACTGGGCCTCCTTCGGCGATATGTTGAAGAACCCGGCGTCGAAGTGGTCGATCCGTTCGAGGAACCCGCCGCCGGTCGTATGGATCTTGCCTTTCTCCCCCGGCGCGGCGGGTGTGAAGGCCGCCACGTCCCACCGGCCGACCGGCAGGGGCACTATGCCGGACCGCCCGTCGCGCAGGAATGCGTCGAAGTCGTCGAGCGAGTCGCAGCCGCCTGGGAATCTCAACCCGACGCCGACAACGGCGATCGGCTCGTCCAGGTCAGCCGACCGCACGGCGGCGGTGGACGGGGCGACGGTGTCGGTCATCGGGCGACCTCCGCGTCCCGGCGTTCGGCGTCGCTGCGCTCGGGCGCGTCGAGTTCGCGCATCAGGTAGTCGGCCAGCTGCGCGATCGTCGGCTGGTTGAACAGCACCCGAGTGTCGATCTGCAGGCCCAGGCGCCGCTCAAGTGTCCGGCGCAGCTCGATCAGGCTCAGGGACGTCAAGCCGAGTTCGAAGAATCCGCTCTCCAGCGGGAGATCGTCATCGCTCTCCATCAGAAGTGCCGCTTTGAACTGATCGAGCACGAAGCTCTCCACCGCATCCCGTCGCTCGGCGAGCGGGAGCGCGTGCAGTGAAAATTCGTCGGGCATGCTCTGGCCACACCTTCGTCGTAGACGCCCGCAGTCGCGGGTCCGGCGGATCGGGAGACGTACGGGATCAGGTGCCGGCGGATCCGGTCGCGACCGGCAAGGGACGTCGGGCGGGTTCGCTGACCTCGTGCAGGAACGACGCGACCTCGCGGTACGACTCGAACAGAGTCACCTCGCGGTACGGGATGTCGTGCTCACCGCAGTAGCGCTGCACGATCGGCCGGCACCGGTTGAGGTTCATCCGTGGCATCGTCGGGAAGAGGTGATGCTCGACCTGGTAGTTGAGCCCGCCGTAGAGGAAGTCGACCAACGGGGACGGACGGATGTTGCGCGAGGTCAGGACCTGACGTTCCAACCAGTCCAGCGACTCCTCGCCGGCACGCACCTCCATGCCCTTGTGGTTGGGCGCGAAGATGAGGCCGAAGTAAACGCCGAGGACGGCCTGCTGCACCACGACGAAGGCGACGGCCTTGACCGGCGACAGGACGACGAACAGCAGCCCCAGGTAGACGGCCATGTTGGCCAGGATGAGCACGAGTTCCTGCACCGGCTGGCGGAGATTCCCATTGAAGACGGCGAGCAGCGAGGTGCGCCGCATCTTGTAGCCCTCGAAGATCAGCAGGACGAAGAAGAGCGTGCGTTGGTGGCGAACCACGAAACGGCCCCACCGGGTGCGGGTCGCGTACTGGCTCATGTCGAAGATCGCCGTACGCCGGCCGATGTCCGGATCGAGGTCGATGTTGTTCGGGAAGCTGTGGTGGCGGTTGTGGTGGTTCACCCACCACCCGTAGCTCACGCCGTTGACGAGGTTCGCGTGGATCAGCCCCATCGCGGTGGCCGCCCTGCCACGGAACATGGCCTTGTGCCCGGCGTCGTGCCACATGAACGCACTCTGCGCACAGCTGAGACCCATCCAGGCCGCCACCGCCAGCTGCCACCACGAGTCGCCAATCAGAAAGAACGCCACCAGACCGGCGCCGAACATCGCCGCGTTGAAGGCCAATCGTGCGTAGTACCGCTTCGGCGCGAGATCCAGCAGCCCGGCGGCGCGGACCTCCCTGGCGAGTACCGCGAAATGCGCACCCACCTCACTGGCCGTCGCTGAAGCGGGATCGGCGCCGACCAGGCCGCTTCTCGCCGGCCCGGCGCCGGTGGCCAGATCTTGCTGGTTGGCCTGCATGGATCATTCTCCTTCCTGGATGCGAACCTGCTCATGAGCCTGCTGCTCAGCGCTGACCGACACCTGACCGGACGCTGACTGAGTGCGCTGGACGGGCGCTGCTGCGCCTGAGACGAGTAGTGCCCGCGACGGGTTGCGGCCGGTGCGGGCCGGCAACGGTCAGGCTCGAGCGACCAGAACCGCCGCGTTCTGGCCGCCGAATCCGAGCGAGGTGCTGAGCGCGATATCGAGTCGCAGCGGGGTCGGCTTCTGTGCGATATCGATGTCGAGCCGTCCATCGGGTTCATCGAGGTTGGCAGTCGGTGGCACCATGCCGCGTTCCACCGCCAGCACTGTGAACGCGGTCTCCACCGCGCCGGCCGCACCGAACAGATGGCCGGTTACTCCCTTGGTCGAGGTCACCAGCGCGCCCCGGCCGACCACCCGGCGCAGCATCTGTGCCTCCACCAGGTCGTTCAACGGAGTCGCGCTGCCATGGGCGTTGACGTGCTCCACCTCACTGGGTGCGATTTGGGCGTCAGCCAGAGCGCCGCGGACCGCGGCCTCGGCTCCCCGTCCCTGAGGATCCGGGGACGTCACATGGTGGGCGTCGGCGCTGGCACCGAAGCCGGCGATCCGCGCCCGGACCCGCGCCCGGCGGGCCTGGGCGTCGGCGAGCCGTTCGAGCACCAGCACACCCGCGCCTTCGCCGGCCACGAAGCCGTCCCGGGCCGAGTCGAACGGACGCGACGCAGCGGACGGGTCGTCACAGCGTCGTGACAGCGCGCCCATCTGTGCGAACCCGGCCATCACCAGCGGGGTCAGCATGGCCTCACCGCCGCCGGTGACGACGATGTCACAGCGCCGCAGCAGCAGCAGGTCTCGGGCGAGTCCGATCGCGGTCGCACCGGACGCGCAGGCCGTGGCGACCACCAGGCTCGGACCGGTCGCGCCGAGTTCGATGGAGACCTGGCCGGCCATCATGTTGGGTAGCTGCCTCGGCAGCAGCAGCGGCGAGACCTGTCCGGCACCTTCGGTGAGCAGGACGCGGTGCTGCTCCTCGACGGTGCCCGGACCACCATCGGCACATCCGAGGACCACCCCGACCCGTGCACCGTCCCAGTCGCGAACGTCGAGTCCGGAGTCAGTGACCGCCTCCTCGGCCGCCAGCACCGTCAGCTGAACGAACCGGTCGAGGCGCCGGGCCCGCCGCGGTCCGAGCATCCGGTCCGCCGCGAAGCCCGGCACCCGGCAGGAGATGTCCACCGGGCAGTCGTTCAACAGCGGATCGGTCTGCGCGGTCGGCATCCCGGCGCACACCCGGTGCCAGTTGGCCTCGACTCCGATACCGGCCGGACTGACGAGGCCCAGCCCGGTCACCGCCACGTCGCAGGTGGACATCAGACCCTCGTGCTGCGGGATTCGACGAGATCGCGGACCGCTCCGATCGTCCCTGCCTGAATCAACTCGTCGTCGGAGACGGGTACTCCCAGTTCCTTATCGATCACCAGGCTCAGCTCGACCATGTCGAGCGAGTCGAGCTCCAGGTCCTGGAACGTCATCTCTGGGGCGAGCGTTGTCCGGTCCAACTGGAACTTGCGGGCGATGATTTCCGTCAGCTGCTCGAACATCGGTATCTCCCTAAGGTTGATCTTGTTCGGTGTTGGTGCCCCGGATGCCCGGGACGATGGGGTGTGGCTGATCAGGCGTCTGCCGCACGGTGGCTCGGAAGGAACGGCCGCCCTGTCGTTCTGGACGCCCTGACCACCGATTCAGATCTGATGCGGACCGTCGCTGTTCAGGGACCTGTTGGCGCAGTTGTCCACGGAGCTGACCCGCCTGAGATCGCACCACGAGGACCTGATGGCCGACTGGGTCCGCAGCGTCAACCGGCTGCGTGACATGCTCACCGGGATCTTCCCCGCACTGGAACGCGCCTTCGACTACTCGACGCGCTCCGCGTTGAACCTGCTCACCGGCTTTCAGACCTCGCAGACAATCCGCGACGCCGGTCTCGCGGGCATCGAGGAGTTCCTGCGCGAGCAGCAAGCCTAACCCAAGGGCATCTACGATATGGCCGCCACCGCCCTGGCCGCAGCCGAGCAGCAACTTTCGCGACCGCCCGGTGAGGCCACCACCGCGGTCCTCGTCGCCCGGCTCGCCCAGCAACTGCTGGACCTGGACCGGCAGATCAAGGACATCGACAAACTGATCACCAGCCAGTTCCGGGCACACATTCAGATTCCTTCTGCTGTTCGGTCCGTCGCACAGCGAGGCATGTATCCGCCATGGTCAATCAACGATTGACCGGTCAGTAACCGAAGCCGTGCGTCACAGGCCAAGTAAAGGTGGTCGCGCCCCAGGTAAGGCCACCGCCGAAGGCAGCGGTCAGCACCCGAGCACCGGGGTCGAATGCCCGTGCCGCCGCCAATTCTGCGATCAGTAGCGGAATGGACGCGGCGGCCGTGTTGCCGACGCGTTCAATGTTCGACGCGACTCGGTCCATCGGGATCCCGAGGCGTTCGGCGATCGCGGTGCAGATCCGCGCGTTGGCCTGATGCGGCACGAACCAGTCGATGTCCGCGGGATCCCAGCCAGCCTGCTTGAGGGCGGCCAGCGCGGCGTTCGACGTGCGTTCGACGGCATGCCGGTAGACGTCCCTGCCACGCATCTGGAACCAGAGATCCTCCGAACCTGGCAGGCGTCCTGTCGATCGCTGGGCCGACCCACCACCGGGGATCATGATCAGTTCGGCGAACTCGCCATCGCTACCGAGTACGCAGGGCCCGAGGGCACCCGGTTCCGCAGCGGACCCCGCGCGGAGCACCACCGCCCCGGCGCCATCGGCAAAGATCACGGCCGCCTGCCTATCAGTGGGATCGACGATCGTGGAGAACGCGTCGGCCCCGACGACCAGGACTCGGTCCGCCGTGCCGGTCGCGATCTGCCCGGCAGCGCTGTTCAACGCGTAGAGAAACCCGCTGCAGACGGCCGCGACGTCGTGCGCGGCCACGCCACTGAGCCCGAGCCCGGCGGCAACCTGCGGCGCGGTGGCCGGACACAGCCGTTCCGGGGTGGAGGTGGCCACGATCACCGAGTCCACGTCGCCGCCGGCGGACTTCAACGCCGCCGCACCCGCTTCGATGGCGAGTGCCGCAGTGCCGACCCCTGGGTCCACGACATGCCGGCGGGCGATGCCTGTCCGGCTGCGGATCCAGTCGTCGGACGTGTCGAGGTGGCGAGCGAGTTCCTCGTTGGTGACGATCCGGGGCGGCACCCAGGATCCGACGCCGGCGATCACCGCCGACCGGGTCGTGACCGGCGCGCCGGCCATCCGCCGGGTACGGTGTCGACTCCCGCTCATACCGGCAGCCCCAGCACCGGCAGCGCATCGGTCAGGCCCATGTATCGCAGCCGTACCGCCGCCATCTCGTCGGTCCAGCGCTCCGCAGTGGCGTAGCGTTCAGCCGGTGTGGTGTCCAACAGCCGACGGCCGGGCCACACTTCGTAGTCGCCCACTATGTCGGCATACTGTGCTAATCCTTCCTGGAACAGTGTCTCGCGCCGCATGATGTAGGCCTCCTCCGGCAGGTCGTCCCATAGCTGCCGGCCTTGCCGAAGGATGTCCAGCAGGCGCGACCGGTAGTCCGGATGGGCCGCGAGATGATCGCGCAGGATCGAGCTGCCGACGCTGAGGTGCCGGATCTCGTCGATGGAGGCACCGCGGGCGATCTCACTCGCGGCCGGGTCGAGCACCTGCCACTTGCGTTCACTCAGCTCGGCTGCGGGTGCCAACACCCCTTCGATGACAATGGTGAAGATCGCGACGCCGCCGATGAAGTCCCCTTCGTCGCGCACCGTCCGGGTTGCGAACTCCTCGACCGGGTCCAGGATCTCCCTGGTGTAGTCGGCCGACATCTTGGCGATCGTCGCCTCCAGGTCCTCCTTCGCCAGGCCGAGCTCGACCAGGTGGTTGCGGAACACCATGGCGTGCCGTGCCTCGTCGACCAGCTGCGTCGTGTAAAACTCCAGCTCCGGCACCCCCGGTGCCTGGGCGACGTAGTGGGCGAGGATGCGGGTCGCCTTCTCCTCCGCGATGGACCGGTAGCCCAGCTCCATCACCAGCGCGTCCCGAAGCGGTCCTGGCCGCAACATGTGCTCAGGCGTGGCCGCAGTCGGCAGGTGCCCGGTCTCGGCACGTCCGCGCAAGGTTCCCTGCGCGACAGCCGAGAGCCAGTACGCGAGATTGCACTGCTCGGCGGTGAGGTTGAGATTCATCGCGCCGTCGAGCAGGGTCGGCGCGTCGTCCCAGTCCGCCTCGGGCGGCACCGTCCGGGTCATCATCGGCTCCTTCACCTCTGGATCGGTTTGGTGCGGCACCGGCTGCCGGACGCGTTGGAACGTCCGGCAGGTGCCGTCGGGTCCTACGGCTGCTGCCTGCGGCCGCTGTGCTGGCCCGCCGCCTGGCTGTCCGTGTCGTCGCTACGGCTGGCCGACGCTGGCGAGACCAGGGTCATGGTGGTTACCTCGTGCAGTCGGCCCGCGTGGTTTAGCAGTGGCCGGCCTCTTCCGACCGAGCCGCCCGTGACCTCGGCAAGGAGCAGCTCGTGGTCGCCGGCGTCGACGATGCGGACCAGCCGGGCACTCAGCCAGGCCAGCGCGCCGACGATGAAGGGCGCACCGCTGATCCGGTCCGGCTGCCACGGGACATGCTCGAACTGCGCCCGGCCGTGGGGGCGGCGCGGGTCGGAGAACCATTTCGCCGGTTCTGCCTGAGTGGCGTCGAGAACACTGACCGCGAACGACCGGTGGGCCTGGAGCAGACTGAGGAACTGCGAACCCCGGTGTAGGCAGAGGCCAACCAGCAGGGGATCCCGCGACACCGCAGTCAACGAGCTGACGGTGACGCCGTGCATGGCGCGACCGGTGTCCACCGCCAGAACCGCAACCCCCGATGCGATCTGGCGTACAGCAGCCCGGCTGCGCCCGGCCTCGGCGTTGCCGGGCATCTGGTCCGTCGCCGGATCGTCCCGCTGGTTCGCCGCCGGATCGGCCAGCCTGGTTCTGCCGGTCCGCGCCTCAACGCTGTTCACTTCGACGATCCACTATGGACGACGAGCGGCTCAGGTGCAGTGTCGGCTTTCGAGCGACCCGGCGACTGGATCGAGTCGATCAGCTTGGCGTAGAGGGGATGAGGAACCGGCTCGAACGGCATTCCGAACGGCTTCAGGAAGTTGCCGAACAAACCACGGTCACCGAAAAGGTGGAACGGAATGACCAGCAGCGCCCACTCCGGCCCGATGAACAACATCCACAGACCCACCACGACAGCCTGGGTGATCAGGCTGTGCATGACGTTGTAGAGCACGTAGTACACCTTCGAAATCTTCTTCGAATTGCTGCGCCGGTAGGCGATGGCCCCCGGCAGGTAGCCGATCAGATCGATGTAGAGAAACAGCGCGATGGCCGGCAGCCAGCGAATTTCGTCCCAGTGCATGACAAGCAGCACTGCGCTGACCACGAAGCCAACCAGATATTCAGCCCGGTGTAGTCGAAACGTGTTCGGAGTTTCGAACGGATTTTTCTGATCCATGATCTACCTCTCCAATCAGGTCGATGCGACCGACGTCGGCCCCAGTCCGGGTACTTCCAGGCCACCGCCAAGGCGAACCTCATCGAACATCCCCACAACGACCCAGGCCACCGTCTCCCTGATGACCCGTTCAGCAATCGGATCGAGGATCCCCTCCAGGCTCGGGATGCCGAAGTCAAACTCTGCGGAGAACTGCAGCTGACAACCGTCGGCGACATGATCGAACGTCCAACGCCCGTTGAATACGTCGAAGTCGCCGTCGGTCTGGGCGAAGTCGACGATCAGCTCGTCGCGACGGAAACACTCTTCCTCGGTCCAGCGGAGCAGCCCACTACGGAAATGCAATTCCCAGCTCGAACTCCCGGTCAGTTCGGGCAGGGTCTGATGAACTACTGTCGACTCCACATGTGGCGCGAGCTCCGGATAGCGCTCGAAGCGGACCACGCCGTCGAACACGGTCTCCGGCGAAACTCGGGGAATAAAGGCTGAAAGCCCTACTTCACGCACGATCAGTAACCACCTTCCGGCATACGGGCACGCTTGTCCACGAGATCGCGGGTCGCACCGTCCAACGCTTCGAGAAGAAAATTGACGTCCGAGTCACTCAGGATCGCGGGCGGCGTGAAGCGCACGACCGAGCTGCCGTTCATCGAGTGGTTTCCGACGATCCCGTGGTTGAACAGCTCGATGAGCAGTTCGCCAGCAAGTCCGGCTTCCACCAACTCGATGCCGATCAGCAGCCCTTCACCTCGTACGTCCACCACCAGCTCCGGGCAGTTGGCCGTCACGATCCGGCGTATCTCGGGCAGTAGGCGATGCCCGATCTCCATCGCCCGCGTGACCAGCCGCCCCTCTTTGATCGCCTGAATGGCACCGCGCACCGCGGCCATCAGCACAGGCGCGCCGGAAAAGGTGCCGGTGTGCAGGTACGGATCCTTGTCGAAGGGGCGGAAGGCGTTACGGCTGGCCAGCGCCGCGGAGACCGGCAGCAGTCCGCCGCCGAGCGCCTTGCCGACCAGCAGCACGTCGGGTACCACACCGGCTAGGTCCGCCCCCCACCAGTGGCCGAGCCGGCCCATCCCGGTCTGCACCTCGTCCAGGATGAGGAAGCCCTGGTAGCGCTGACACAGCGTGGCCACCCTGCGCAGGTAGTCCGAGGGCGGAATGATCACTCCACCCTCACCCTGCACCGGCTCGACGATGAAGCAGACCTCTCCTGGGTGGGCGGCGAGTTCGCGTTCGACCGCCCCGGTGTCGCCGTAGGGGACCCGGGTCACTCCGGGCAGCAGCGGCTCGAAAGGCCTGCGGTAGACCTCCTTTCCGCTGGCTGACAGGGCTCCCATGGTCTTGCCGTGGTAGCCCTGGTGCGTGGCGACGATACGACGCTTACCGTGACTGCGAGCCAGCTTCAGGCCGGTCTCGACAGCCTCCGCACCGGAGAGCGCGAAGTGCACACGGTCCAGGCCCTTCGGGGCCACGGAGATCAGCGCCTCCGCAGCGGCGGCGACGGTCGGCTCGAGCAGGATCCGGGTGGCGATGGGATGGCGGTGCAGTTGCTCTAGGACGGCGTTCATCACCGTCGGGTGCCGGGCACCCATGATGAAGACGCCGTAACCGCCGCAGTTGAGAAACCGTTCGCCATCGCTGGTCTCCAGCCACGCGCCGGACGACCCGACCTCCATGTGTGACCCGAACAGTTCGGCCAGGGTCGCCCTCCCCTTGCTCAGGTGAGCCCGGTAGAGATCCAGAGTGCGCCGTTCGGCGCCGGCGCCGGGCAGTTCGACAGCTGGTCCGACCATGGTCATGCCGTTCACCTCCGATCGTTGTTGTCCGCGCCGGTCAGGACAGCACCAGCGGCCGGCCTGCGAAGTAGTCGACCAGCGGCTCAGCCGCGCTGGCCTGCGATGGCGGATGGAATGCCAGTGGCCGGGCCGCAGCGGTCAAGTAGGCGTCGTCGCTCGACGTGATGAAGGACATGCCGCCGGACAGTTCGACCGCGAGATCGGTGGCCTGCCGGATGGCGTCCTGGGCCGCGTACCGGGCGATCAGGACCGCCGCCACCGCCTCGTCTCCATCGACGCCATCAAGGACTGCTCGGGCCACTCCCTCGACCCCGGCGATCGCCGACTCCAACCGGATCGTCATCCTCGCCCGGTCGGTGACGGATCCGCGGCCGTTTGCAAGCACCCGTTCGACGAGTGCGCTGGCCGCCCCGAGATAGACCGAGGTAATCATCAGCTCGAACCAGACGAAGCCGGCGGTTTGCAGATCGTCGAGCCGGTCCGGGTCGTCCGGTGCGGTCCGGATGACGAGGTCCTCCGGCACGTGGACGTCGGCCAGTCGCACCTCGTTACTCTCGGCGCCGGCCAGCACGTACGTCGACCAGAACGGGTGCACTGACACGCCGGGACTGTCGGCGGGTATCAGCAGTACGGCGAGGCTCGGCCGGCCGTCCACATCCGGCACCGCCGCGCTGGCGGTAAGCAGATCCATCGACGTCGACAGGCTGCACGGCTTCTTGCCACCACTGACCAGGTAGCCACCGGACACCGGACGGGCACTAACGCTCGGCGTCAGGATGTTCGCATTCGGGCGGCCCTCGGCCCAGCCCGAGGCCATCAGCAACCCTTCCGGCGCCATCCTGCCCAGCAGCGACAGCTGGGTCCCGGTGAGCCGGCCGGCTGTTCCGGCCAAGGCGAAGAGCATCGCGGCGGTGAAATGGTGCATCGTCACAGCCGCCCCCAGAGACGGTGTGTACGCCGAGATGGCGCGGATCACCCGGACGGCGTCGAGCGCGTCGGCGCCCGCGCCCCCGTACGCCTCAGGTACCAACAGCCCCGCACCACCGTGGGCCCGGTACGTCTTGATCGACGTGGCCTGAGCGGATTCGTGGACGGACAGCGAGGTGTCGGCGAGCGCTCCGCACAGCCCTGGATGGAACTTCTCGCATGCTGCGCGCGCGATGTCGAGAGACCGCATTCGGTTTCAGCTCCCCCTGTAACATGTGTCCGGTGTGGATGACTAGTCTCCGACGCCGAGCCCGGACGGAGTTCACTCGCCGAAGACAGCGGTCCGCGGCCGGATGCCATCAGCCAGGCTCACACCTTGCAGGTGCGACGTCTTGAGGATGGGATAGTTGGCCTCGCCGAACGCGCCGCCGGTCAACCCGGTGCCGCCGTGGCTCGGCAGGTATGGCAGGAACCCGATGTGCGAATCGTTCACCTTTAGCAAGCCGCCGTTGCGCGTCCGGTTGACGAACGTATCGACGACCCGCTGGTCCCGCGCCCACAGCGAATTGCGCAGCCCGTAGCGGTTGGTGTTCACGAAGTCGACGAGACCGTCAAGCAACGCCTCGTCATCGGCGGCTTCCGGCACCACCACGGGGATGAGCGGGAAGAAGGTCTCGTGGGTGACGACGTCGAACCGTCGCGCCCCGGCCAAACCGTCGACCCGCACGACCGTCGGTTCGAGGAAGACGCCGGTGTCCGATGGGGTCCCATCGAGTTCGATCCGCCGCCCGCCGCAGACGAGTTCGGCACCGGTGTCCAGCGCCTGCCGCAGCAGGCGGAAGAAACGCTCACTACGCCGTACCGGCGACAGCAGCACCCCAGGGTCCTCAGGGTAGCCAGGGCGGAGGTCGGCAACCTGCCGGATCACCTCGGCCAGCAGGTCGTCGGCGATCGCGGGGTGCGCCAACACGTAGTTCGGAACCATGCAGATCTGACCGGAGCCGTAGAAGCACTCGGTCACCGCTTCAGCGGCCATCGGCAGGTCGGCGTCGCGCCAGACCACCAGGCCGTCGTTGCCGGCCAACTCGAGCACAGGCTTCTTGCCACGGGTCACGCACTCGCGCTCGAACCGCAGGCCCTCCTCGCTACCGCCGAAGTAGATGACGTCGTTGACGCCCGGGTGCGCCAACCACCGGTCGATCGTCTGCTGCGGCCTGCCGCAGACCGCATTGAGCGTGCCCGGTGGCGCGCCGACCTTGCGCAGCAGCGGCGCGATCAGCTCGCGCACCACGTACATGGTGCTTAGTGCGATACTCCTCGGCGCCCGTACGACGACAGCGTTGCCCGCCATCAGCACCAGCACCGCGAGTGCGGCGCTCGGTGCCGGGGCGTTCTGCGGGGGATTGATGCACACCACCCCATCCGGACTTCGACGGACGATGAGGCGCCGGGGTCCGTGATTGAAATCGGCCTGCATCTGCTGGCGGTACCACGAACAGCTTTCTTCACTGTAGACCTGCTCGAGACAGGACAGCTCCCACTCGGCCAGCTTCCGTGGATGCGCTTCCGCCATCAACAGCTCAAGGAGGGTCTCGCGGTTCTCCCGCAACTGCGCCAGAAACAGCTCGCCTAGACGCATCCGGTCGTTCAGCGGAACAGCCGCCCATTCCTCACTGGCACTGACGGCAGCGTCGACCGCCGCGTCGATGTCCGCTACTTCCGCCACGGCGACGCGGCCCACCACATACGGGTGCAGCGCGGTCGGCGAGTCCGGATTCTGCTCCAGCGCGCGCTTTACACTGATACTGGTGAATACATCCTCCAACAACGACCTGGAACTGACCGTGTACACCCAACCCGCACCCGGCACGTCGCGATCACCGATATACGATGCGTAACTGCGCACCGGCGCCGGTGACAGATCACTGGGCAGGTCCCTGTTTCCACCTTCGGCTTCCGGAGGCACGGCATTGACATCACTGGCGATAGCCACTCGATTAGCTCCTCGAGCCATTGGCAAGGACGCCGCTTCAGGCGTCCTTAATCAGTGAGACAAGCAAATATTGCCAGCACTCCCTGACGGCTTGCTGATAACCGCCTGACCGACCACACCAGGAGGACTTCCCGAAAGGGGTCCGCCGATCCGGAACCGAGCCCTGTCGATGTGACGTGGCGTGACGGCCCGGGTGTGATCAACTCG
>NZ_JBSWXD010000090.1:0-27135 GCF_056160425.1 Micromonospora sp. ABR4_055 | reverse complement strand
TTGGTAACGGGAGGGGGTACGGTTAGGTGTGCCCCGCGTCGCCAACAGGTTGACTGATGGGGGTTGACCGTTGGGGGTGGTTCCCGGGGACCCTTTTTGTCCCGGGGGCACCGTCACCACCTTCGCCCCCCCACCACAAGGGGTCCTTGCCCAGCCGCCCGGCGGCACTTCCGGCTCGACGAACGACCGGTGTTTCCTGCTCCGAGCCATACCCGGCGCCGGGCCGTCGTAAACCTGGCCGCCCCCTGCCAGCCGGCCGGGGCGAAACGGGCGTCAGGCCGGCTGGAACCAGGCGGCGGCGTCGACCGGCAGCAGTCGGCGACCGGGCGGTCCGTCCAACGGCGCGCTGGTGATCAGCGGTACGCCGTACCCGTCGACCGGCACCGGCGCACCGCTGAGGTTGACCACGCAGACCAGCGCCTCCGCGCCGCCGTCCGTGTCGGTCCCGCCGTCGTCACCGCGTAGGAACGCCAGCACGCCCGGCCCGGCCTCCAGCCAGGACAGCCCGGTGCCGTCGCCGGCCGGGGCGTCGCGCAGCGCCGGATGCTCGGCCCGGACCGCCAGGGCCCGCCGGTACAGCTCCAACGTCGAGGACCCGTCGCCGGTCTGGGCCTGTGCGGTCAGCGGCGCCCAGTCGGCCGGGGCCGGCAGCCACGACGCCGTCGACCCGGCCGGCCCGAAGCCGTACGGCGGGGTGTCGCCGCTCCACGGCAGCGGCACCCGGCAGCCGTCGCGGCTGTGCCCGGTGCGGCCGAACGCCGGGTCCTGCCGCAGATGGTCGGGCAGGTCCAGGACCTCCGGCAGGCCCAGCTCCTCACCCTGGTAGAGGTAGGTGCTGCCGGGCAGGGCGAACATCAGCAGCGCGGCGGCGCGGGCCCGGCGCAGCCCGACCTCGCCGTCGCCGTACCGGGTGACGTGCCGCTGCTTGTCGTGGTTGGACAGCACCCAGGTGGTCGGCGCGCCGACGATCGCCGCTTCGGCGAGCGCGGTGTCGATCACCTTGTGGAACGAGTCGGCCGACCAGGTGGCGTCGAGGAAGTCGAAGTTGAACGCCTGGTGCAGCTCGTCCGGGCCGATGTAGCGGGCGAGCCGCTGCGGGGTCTCCGCCCACGCTTCGGCGATCGCCATCCGCCCGCCGGGGTAGCTGTCCAGGACCGGTCGCCAGGCGCGGTAGATGTCGTGCACCTCGTCCTGGTCGAAGTAGGGCAGCCGGCCCTTGCCGAGCAGTTCGATCTGCCGGCGTCCGGTGGTGGCCGAGGTCCAGCCGATGTCCGGCAGCCCGTCGGCCTTGATCATCCCGTGGGCGACGTCGATGCGGAACCCGTCGACGCCCCGGTCCAGCCAGAACCGCAGGATCTGCTCGAACTCGGCGCGCACCTCGGGGTGGCGCCAGTTGAGGTCGGGCTGGGCCGGGTCGAACAGGTGCAGGTACCACTGGCCGTCGGGCAGGCGGGTCCAGGCCGGCCCGCCGAAGATCGACTCCCAGTCGTTCGGCGGCTCTTCGCCATTGTCGCCACGGCCGTCGCGGAACATGTACCGGTCCCGCTCCGCCGACCCGGGCGCGGCGGCGAGCGCCGCGACGAACCACGGGTGTACGTCGGAGGTGTGGTTCGGCACGATGTCGACGATGATCCGCAGGCCGAGCGCGTGCGCGTCGGTGATCATCTCGTCGAAGTCGGTGAGGTCGCCGAACATCGGGTCGACCTCGCGGTAGTCGGCGACGTCGTAGCCGCCGTCGACCATCGGGGAGCGGTAGAACGGCGTCAGCCAGAGCGCGTCGACGCCGAGGTCGCGCAGGTACGGCAGGCGGCTGCGGATGCCCTGCAGGTCACCGATGCCGTCGCCGTCGGAGTCGGCGAAGCTGCGCACGTACACCTGGTAGACGGCGGCGGTGCGCCACCAGTCGTCGCGGGCGGTGCGGGGCGCGGCCTGGGCAGGATCGATCGTCACGGGTTCCCCGTCCTGTCGGTGCGTTGCTGGCTCTGCTCCGAGCATGCCTGCCGGTTCTTGCAAGAGTCAAGCAACCCTTGCGCAAGCTCTCAGCTGGCGGGCGCGGCCGCTGCGGCGGCGAGGTGGGTGACCTGGGGGGCGATGCCGGTGGAGCCCCGGGCCACCAGTTCGGGGCGGAACACGTACTCCGAGTTCGGGGCGGCGTGCCCGTTGATCTCGTCGACCAGGGCGCGGACCGCCGCCACCGCCATCGCGATCACCGGCTGGCGCAGCGTGGTCAGCGGCGGATCGGTGAACGCCATCAGCGGCGAGTCGTCGTAGCCGACCACCGACACGTCACCCGGCACCGACAGGCCACGCTGGCGGGCGGCCCGGATCGCGCCAAGCGCCATCAGGTCGGAGCCGCAGGTGATCCCGGTGACACCCTTGTCCAGCAGCCGGTTCGCCGCCGCCTTGCCACCCTCCACACCAAACAGTGACAGTGCGGTCAGCTCGTCGATCTCGGCGTCGCTGGCACCGACGAGCCGGCGCATCGCCGCCCGGAACCCGGCCAGCTTGCGCTGCACCGGCAGGAACCGGTCCGGCCCGGTGATCAGTCCGATCCGCCGGTGGCCGAGGGAGACGAGATGTTCCACGGCCAGCTCGCCGGCTTCCCGGTCGTCGCAGGAGACAAACGGGGCTTCGATGCCTTCGGCGTACCCGTTGATCAGCACGATCGGCAGCGGCCGGGCGATCAGTTTGCGGTAGCGCTCGTGGTCGGCGGCGGTGTCGGCGTGCAGGCCGGAGACGAAGACGATGCCGGCGACTTGGCGGTCCAGCAGCATCTCCACGTACTCGTCCTCGGTGACGCCGCCGGGGGTCTGGGTGCAGAGCACCGGCGTGTAGCCGGACTGGGCCAGCGCGGACTCGATGGTCTGCGCGAACGCCGGGAAGATCGGGTTGTCCAGCTCCGGCACCACGAGGCCGACCAGGCCGGCGCTGCGTTTGCGCAGCCGGGCGGGGCGTTCGTAGCCGAGGACGTCGAGCGCGGTCAGCACCGCCTGGCGGGTTTCGGCTGCCACCCCGGGGCGGTCGTTGAGCACCCGGGACACCGTGGCCTCGCTGACTTCGGCCTGGCGGGCGATGTCGGACAGTCGTGCGCGCATGGCCTCCACGGTAGCGCACCGGCAAGTTCTTGCGACGGTCCCTGCAAGCTCTTCCATTGCCTGCAACGTCTTGCTAACGTCCCGGCAACACACGACGAAACCAGTGCCGTGATCGCGGCACCGTACTGCAATAACTTCCAGGACAGGAGTCCCGATGCGCGTCCGTACCACGTCGGTGGCCGCCGGGCTGGCCGCCGTGCTCGCGCTGGCCGCCGCCGGCTGCGGCAGCAGCGACGGCGAACCCGCCACCACCGACAGCCCCGATGCCGCCGCCGGCGGCACCCTGGTCATCTGGGCCGACGACAAGCGCAGCGCCGCCCTCGCCCCGTTCGCCGAAAAGTTCGGCGCCGACAACGGCGTCACCGTCGAAGTCCAGGCGATCAGCAAGGACCAGCAGACCACCTTCGTCACCGCGTCGCAGCAGGGCAGCGGCCCGGACGTGATGGTCGGCGCACACGACTGGATCGGCAACCTGGTGCAGAACGGCACCATCGAGCCGGTCCAGCTCACCGCCGACCAGACCGCCGGCTTCGCCGACGTCGCCATCCAGGCGGTCACCTTCAACGGCCAGGTCTACGGCGTGCCGTACGCGATGGAGAACGTCGCCCTGATCCGCAACACCGCGCTCGCCCCCGACGCCCCGGCCACCATCGAGGAGCTGGTCGCCACCGGCGAGCAGCTCAAGGCCGACGGCAAGGTCTCGGAGATCCTCTGCCTGCAGGTCGGGCAGAACGGCGACGCCTACCACCTAAACCCGCTCTACACCTCGGCCGGCGGCAGCCTGTTCGGCACCACCGCCGAAGGCGACTACGACCCGGCGCAGCTCGGCGTCGGCACCCCGGAGTCGATCGCCGCGTTCGAGAAGATCGCCACCCTGGGGGAGAAGGGCTCCGGGGCGCTGAAGCGCTCCATCACCCCGGAGAACTCGATCGCCACCTTCACCAGCGGCAAGTGCGCCTTCCTGGTCTCCGGGCCGTGGGCGATCACCGACGCCAAGGGCGCTGACATCGCGTACGACATCAGCCCGGTCCCCGGCTTCGCCGGTGGGGCCGAAGCGCAGCCGTTCGTCGGCGTGCAGACGTTCTACGTCGCCGCCAAGGGCACCAACAAGGCCCTCGCGCAGGAGTTCGTCGCCAACTACACGACCCAGACCGACCTGGCCGTCGCGCTCTACGAGGCCGAGCCGCGCCCGCCGGCGCTGACCGCCGCCCTGGAGCAGGTCGCCGGCGCCGACCCGGACCTGGCGAAGTTCCAGCAGGCCGGGCAGGGGGGCGCGGTGCTGCCGGCGATCCCCGAGATGGCCGCCATCTGGGACCCGTTCGGCAAGGCCGAGGCCGCGATCGTCGGCGGTGCCGACGTGGCCAGCACGATGACCGCCGCCGGCCAGACGATCGCCGAACAGATCAAGTAATGCGCGACACCGGAGCCGGCGGTCTGCTGGCCAAGGCGCTGCTGCTCGGCCTGGTCGCGGCGATCGCGATCTGGGCGGCGTTCCCGCTGATCGACGCCGAGGCGTGGGTCGGGCTGGGCATCCTGGTCGTCACGACCGCCGGCATCGGCTACCTCTACCTGGGTCGGCGACACGTGCCGGCGAAGTACCTGATCCCCGGCACCCTGTTCCTGATCGCCTTCCAGATCTTCCCGGTGCTCTACACCGCCTCCACCGCGTTCACCAACTTCGGCGACGGACACCGGGGCAGCAAGACTGAGGCGATCGCGGCCATCCAGGCCACGTCGGTGGTCCAGGTCCCAGGATCCATCGAGTACGCGATGACCGTCGCCACGGTCGGCGACCCGGCCACCGGTGACCTGGTGCTGCTGGTCGTCGACCCGGCCGACGGGGTCGTCTACGCCGGTGACGCCGACGGGTTGACCGAGCTGCCGGCCGGCGACGTCACCGTCACCGACGCCGGCAAGGTGACGGCGGCCGACGGCTACACGCTGCTCAACGCCGGCCAGGCCAGCGCCCGCAGCCAGGAGATCACCGACCTGGCGGTGCCGACCGACGACGGGGCGATCCGCTCCATCGGGCTGTCCCGGGCGTACGAAGGGGTCGCGGTCCGGGCGTACGACGAGGGTTGTGATTGTGTCACCGACACCGTGACGGGCACGGTGTGGACGGCCGACGACGACGCCGGCTCGTTCGTCTCCGCCGACGGCGACCGGCTGCTGCAGGGCTGGCGGGTCGGCGTCGGCCTGGACAACTTCACCCGGGTGCTGACCGACCGCAGCATCTCCGGGCCGTTCCTCGGCACCCTGGTCTGGAACTTCGCCTTCGCGATCGGCTCCACCGGCGGCACGTTCGTCCTCGGGCTGATCTGCGCCATCGCCCTGCACTCCGACCGGATTCGTGGCCGCAACCTCTACCGGGTGTTGCTGATCCTGCCGTACGCGATGCCGTCGTTCGCGATGCTGCTGGTCTGGCGGGACATGTTCAACACCGACTTCGGGCTGATCAACCAGTTCTTCGGGTTGACTGTGGACTGGTTCGGGCAGGACTGGTCGGCGCGGCTGGCGGTGATCGGCGTACAGCTGTGGCTCGGGTACCCGTACATGTTCCTGGTCGCCACCGGCGCGTTGCAGGCCATCCCGAAGGAGCTGACCGAGGCCAGCTCGATCGACGGCGCGAACCCGTGGCAGGCGTTCCGCCGGGTGACGTTGCCGCTGCTGCTGGTGGCGTTGACGCCGCTGCTGATCGCCTCGTTCGCGTTCAACTTCAACAACTTCAACGCGATCTATCTGACGACCGAGGGTGGGCCGTTCCCGGCGGACAACCCGAGTGTCGGCGCGACGGACCTGCTGATCACCTACACGTACCGGTTGGCGTTCGGCGCGGCCGGCGCCCAGTACGGCTTCGCCGCCGCCATCTCGATCTTCATCTTCACGCTCGTCGCGGTGATCTCCGCGGTCAGCTTCCGGCGCACCCGGCAACAGGAAGAGGTGTACGCGTGAACCGGCGCTCGTTCACCCGTTGGCTGAGCCGGGTCGGCTGGCGGCACCTGGTGGCGCTGCTGGCCGTGGCGTTCTCGCTGTTCCCGATCGTGTTCGTGCTGTCGGCGGCGGTCAACCCGCTGGGCACCCTGTCGTCGACCGACCTCTTCCCGACCGGGGCGTCGGGCAACAACTTCCGGCGGCTGTTCGCCGACACGGCGTTCGGCCGCTGGTTCGGCAACTCGCTGCTGATCGCCGGGCTGGCGTCGTTCGCGTCGGTGTTCCTGTCGTCGCTGGCGGCGTACGCCTTCTCCCGGATGCGGTTCCGGGGCCGGCGGGTCGGGCTGCTGTCGCTGCTGCTGATCCAGATGTTCCCGCAGTTCCTGGCGATCGTCGCGATCTTCCTGATCTTCTCGACGATCACCGACCTGTGGCCGACGATCGGCTTCAACACCCCGTGGGGGCTGATGCTGCTCTACCTCGGCGGCGCGCTCGGGGTGAACACGTGGCTGATGAAAGGCTTCTTCGACACCCTGCCGAGGGAGTTGGACGAGTCGGCCACCATGGACGGGGCGTCGCACGCCCAGGTGTTCTTCCGGATCATGCTGCCGCTGGTGGCGCCGATCCTGGCGGTCACCGGGCTGCTGGCGTTCATCAACACGATCAACGAGTTCCTGATCGCCAACGTCTTCCTCACCAACCCGGAGGCGAAGACGCTGGCGGTCGGCATGTACGGCCTGGTGGCGGGGGAGCGGAACAACAACTTCGGGATCTTCGCCGCCGGCACCCTGCTGACGGCGGTCCCGACGGTGCTGGTGTTCCAGCTGCTCAGCCGCTACATCGTTTCCGGTCTCACCTCCGGGTCTGTGAAGGGTTAGCTTGTGGGCCAGCTGTTCGAGGCGCACCACGACGGATCGTCGTTGTATGCGCCGGGTGCCGCCGCCGGGGTAAACCTGGGTGATCGGGTGTCGGTCTTCGTCCGGGTGCCGGCGGGTGCGCGGCCGGTCGACAAGCTGTGGGTACGCTCCATAATCGACGGTGAGCCGTGCTTCTCCGAGGCGGTGGTCGACCGGCAGGATCCGAACGGGGACGTGTGGTGGCGGGGCGAGGTGGAGGCCCGTAACCCGGTCACGCCGTACCGCTTCCTGCTGGCCGGTGGCGGGCGGCGCTGGTTGACCGGGGTCGGCGAGGTCGACCACGACGTGCCGGACGCCGCCGACTTCCGGCTCGTCACCCACGATGCGCCGCCGGCCTGGGCCGCCGACGCGGTGATCTACCAGATTTTCCCGGACCGGTTCGCCCGGTCGGGTGCCGCTGCCGGGCGGGAGCTGCCGGAGTGGGCGATCCGGTGCGACTGGGACACCCCGGTCGTCGGGCGCGGGCCGGAGACGCCGTACCAGTTCTACGGCGGCGACCTGGACGGCATCCGGGAGCGGCTCGACCACCTGGAGCGGCTCGGCGTCAACACCGTCTACCTGACGCCGATCTTCCCGGCCCGGTCCAATCATCGGTACGACGCCGCCGCGTTCGACCACGTCGACCCGCTGCTCGGCGGGGACGAGGCCCTGGCGCGGCTGTCGGCGGCGGTGCACGCTCGCGGGTGGCGGCTGCTCGGCGACATCACCAGCAACCACACCGGCGACGCCCACCCGTGGTTCACCGCCGCCGTGTCGGACGTGTCGTTGCCGGAGCGGGAGCTGTACTACTTCGGCGACGACGGCGACTACGAGTCGTGGCTGGGCGTGAAGTCGCTGCCGAAACTCAACTGGGGCAGCGCTGAGCTGCGGCGACGCTTCGTGGATGGGCCATCCTCGGTGGCGCGGCGGTGGCTGTTGCCGCCGTACGGGTTGGACGGTTGGCGGATCGACGTGGCGAACATGACAGGCCGGCGCGGTGCCGACGCGCTCACCCTGGAGGTGGCCGCGCTGCTGCGCCGGGCGGTGGCCGAGACCCGGCCGGACGGGCTGATCGTCGCCGAGCACGGGCACGACTTCACCCGTGACCTGGACGCGGATGGTTGGCACGGCACGATGAACTATGCCGGGTTCACCCGGCCGGTGTGGAGCTGGCTGCGGTCACCGACGCTGGCGTTGCCGGACTTCCTCGGCGTACCGGGTGGGGTGCCGGCCCGGTCCGGGTCGGCGGCGTTGGCGACGATGCGCGCCTTTGGGGCGTTGGTGTCGTGGCGGTCGTTGGTGCATTCGTGGCAGCTGCTCGGCTCGCATGATTCGGCCCGGATCCGGACGGTGGTGGGGGACGCGGGGCGGCAGGAGGTGGCGGCCGGGTTGCAGTTCACGTTGCCGGGGACGCCGATGGTGTTCGCCGGGGACGAGTTGGGGTTGCGGGGCGACAACGGGGAGGGTTTGCGGACGCCGATGCCGTGGGATCGGCCGGGCTCGTGGGATGAGGCGACGTTCGGGGTGTATCGGGCGTTGGTGGCGTTGCGTCGGGAGGTGCCGGAGCTGCGGCACGGCGGGCTGCGTTGGGTGTACGCCGATGACGACGCCCTGGTCTACTTGCGGGAGTCGCCGTCGGGGTCGGTGTTGGCGTTGGCCCGCCGCGCGGCGGGCGCTCCGGTGCGGTTGACGGGTCTGGTGGCCCCGCCGGACGTTGCTGCTCCGGCACTGGTCAACCTGTACGGCGGGGCACCACCGTTACGCCCCGCCGCCGACGGCACCCTGACCCTGCCGGCCACCGGCCCCACCTTCCAGGTGTGGCGCCTCCCCTGACGCCACATCCTGCCCGGTGAACGCAACGAGTTGCCCATCGAACCCATCCGCTGATGGTGATTCCGGCAAAACCAATCGACACCTCGGCTGCGACATTGTCGACCGCGACCTGATCCGGGCGAGTCCTCGCTCGTCTATGCGCGGAAGTCGAACCCGGGCCCGGTTGGACCCAAAATCGACGCGACGTAACGACCTGATAAGGGTTGGTTTTCCTGGTGGTGGTGTAATAGCTTAATCTTCTTTTGGGTTCATGGCGCCTTTGTTCTGGTTTGCCTTCAACTTGATGACGACGGCGATCATGCCAAATGCAAACCCGAGAATTCCGAGCGCAGATGTTTTGCTCTCTATCTCATTGAAATTGACAAAAAACGATATTATGCTTAGTGAGGTGAAGATTACTGCCAGTAGAGTGCAGATGTACCGTATGGCTCGCAACAATTTCTGCCCTTGGGTTAGTAGTTGCTGTTGTGTTGAGTGAATGCCACTTGGCTCGCCGTAACCCAATGGGGCTTCGGCGAGCCAGTTTGGCTTGCTCTTGAGTTCTTTCTGTAGCTAGTGTCCGCTGCACCAAACTGGGCCAACATACGGATGGCTTACGATGACGCCGTTGCTATTCGAGCAAAAGCCCAGAGCGCCCGCACCGATGGCAAAAAGGCCTGTAACAACGGTGGCCGCGATTGTTCCAACTACGGGGAGGACGATTGCTACTATCGCGGAGAATCCGGCGCCCGCATTCATTGCATTCGTTATTTTGCTGGTTGTGGTTGCGGTGAAGTGAACCTCCATTCCCCACCAGTAGTAGATTACTCCGTTGTGAAAGATGGATGGATTTGCTGGAAAAATCTGCAACTGTTCGTTTGTCAGAAGTTCTCCGCGAAGGACGGCTTGGTTAAGTTCGTCCAAGCTTGCTACGACCTGATCGAACGTCTCCGGGTTGATTCCCGAGTCGGCCGCGGTAGTTTCTAGCTCAAGTGTTCCATCGTCCGCTCGCACAATGCTTGGTGTTAGTCGACTTGTTGCTTCTGCGAAGGCCTCGGCTGCCGCCTGAAGGCTCGGATGTGTAATTACCGCCGGTTGCTCCGGTGTGGCTTGGGCCGAGCTTGGATTGATCAGTCCGAAGGCAAGTGTTAGCGCTACTCCGGTGGCCGAAACCGCTAGTCGTTGCATCCCTCGTATCATGAAGCCTCCTGGTTCGATGGTGATCGATTAGCAGCTTATGTAGCTGAGTTGGTAGGGAGGCAGCCCTAGCCTTGGCGCAATCTTGAGACAGCGACCGTTCGGTGGTCCCATGCTGTGGAATTGGGAGAGTAGCCCGCTGTTGGCAATTAAGTGGCAGGCTGGCTGAAGCGGGGATGGAACCGCCGCAACGCAATATGCGGTAAACGCCGCCTGGGAGACAGCTGCTGCGGCCCACATGCCTGCAGTCAAGTATTTGTCAAACGTTGCATCCCACGCAACTGACATCTCATCGTTGCTCTCGAAGTTGAGTGGCTGTTCGACCGGATCAACCGACTCGATGAAGGATGGTGTGATCGCTCTGTGATCCGCTGGGCTCGCTGTAGCTGCTGTTGAGAATGATAGGCAGATGCTTGTTAGTGCGACTAGGAGAATAATGCTTCGGGCTACTCTGATGACTGCGTGCAAGACCTCACCACTCCTTCATGTTGCCTCGATTCGTCGACCGTACCTGGGTGTGTGGGGTGCTTCAAGGCGTTGCGCGAGTGGATCATGACTATTTGTAAATACTCGGAGTGTTCGCTGTGGACTGAGTAACTGCTAAAGTTTGTTCGAGTATTGGGTAGTCTTGACCGTGTTTGGAATATGTGATACTGATCCTATCGTGACTAGTGCGCTGGCCGCAATTTGCCAGCTGACCAGGGGTAATCGCGGTTGAGTAGAGTGCGTTGGTGTAACCAGCGAGCGCGATCCTGGTGGTGGTGTCGCTGGGTCGAAGGTGTGACGGGGCGGTTGTGAGGCTGTAGGGAGGCAGTTACAGACCGGCTTGCCGGGCCAGGGTGCCGGAGCCGGGCTGTCCTGTCAGGACTTCTATCGTCGGTCTGGACGACTTGGACCTTGGCGAAACCTAGTCGGTTCGACTGGTGAGGTCTGCGAAGGGGGTCCAGCGTACTGTGTCGTCTTTGTCGCGGGCGGAGGCCAGGCGGACGGCGAACTCGTCGGCGACGCCGGGGGTGCTGGCGAGCAGTGGCACGGCGGCGGCGATCATCTTGAGTTCGCGGGCTTCGCGGAGGGTCGGCCAGGCGTGGTCGGTGGTGACGTCGTAGCCGTACGCCGAAGTGAGCGCCTGGTGTGCGCCGGCCCGACCGAAGCGGATCTCGCCGACGGCGACGGCGGCCAGGTCGACCTGCCACGGGCCGATGCAGGTCGGGTCGAAGTCGCAGAGGACTACGCGGCCGTCGGCTTCGCGGAGCAGGTTGCCGACGTGTGCGTCGGCGTGGACCAGGCCGCGAGCCTGGGCGTTCAGGTCCGCGATGCGTGGTGCGAGCTGGTCGCACCAGTCCAGCAGGACGTCTCGGTCGTCGGAGTTCAGCGCTTCCGCGTCGGTGAGACGGGTGCGGACGTCGCCGACCGGGTCCCACTCGGGCAGCGGGAATGGCGGCAGGCCCAGGGCGTGGAACTCGCGGAGTACCTGACCAAGTTCCTCGACGGTCGGCGGTCGCGGCGTGGGAGCGACGAGCCGCCACACGGTTGCGGAGAGATCGTCGACCCGTACCGGCTGGTTGATGTCGAGGGCGAGGCGGATGGTCGGGGCGTCGACTGCTGCGAACCAGGTTGCCAGGCGGGTGACCTTCAGTGCCCGGTCGTGCAGGGCGTGGGATCGGGCGATGCGGATGACGAGGCCGGCTGAGGGGAGTGCGTACACGGCGTTGTTGGTCATCCGTAGCTGTTCGGCGTCGCCGGCAGCGACGCCGAGCCGGGCGGCGATCTGGTGCATCGCTGCTCTCATCGCCTGCTCGGTGAACCGTCCGGCCGATCCGGTCATCAGCTGCCTACACCTACCGCAGCTACGGTGCGGGAGAAGTCGGCGACGGTGGACAGGCGTTCGTGGCGCTTGAGATCCCGTCGCAGGTTGTGGATGCGGTCCAGGATGCGGGGCGAGCTGAGCTGCCGGGCTTGCTCGATGACGCGGGCGCCGACGGTGACTGCCTGCTCGGGCTCGTCGGCCAGGAACAGCGAGCTGCACAGGCTGACACCGTTGAGCGCGCTGCTGCGAACGTTCTGCGAGCCGAGGGTGTCGATGGCTTGCGCGACGGTGCGGGTGGCGGCCTCGCCGTACCGGTCGCTGTTGTCCTTGCGGGCGAGGTCGCGGTAGACCCGCCCGTATTGGGCGAGGAGTTCGCCGCGGTCGTAGAAGCGCATCCAGTCCGGCTCGTTGTCCGGGTTGATGCGGTCGAACTCGTCCGTGGCTGCTTCGAGGGCGCGTGTTGCCGACGGCCCGTCGCCAAGGGCGGCCAGGGAGGCGGCCTCGGCTCCGTGGAGCATCGCGTTGACAGCCGGGGTGACCTGCCGGCCTACCTCGTCGCGGGCCAGCCGAAGCGTCTCCAGCGCATCCTTGTTGTGCCGCAGGTGCTGGAACTGGCGGGCCTGGCAGTAGCGCACCCGTGCGGTAAGCAGTACGTCGTTGGCGGCGACAGCCAGCCGCTCGGCCAGGAGGAAGTGCCGCTGCGCGTCGAGATGCCGGCAGGCGTCAAACGCAGTCCAGCCGGCCAGTTGGCGCGCTGCCGCTACCGACCGCAGTAGCCGAGGGCCGAGCGTCGGCGGGTGCGGCTGGTCCAGCAGGGTTGACGCGGAGTCGGCCAGCTGCGCGACATCGCGGTGCAGAGCGCCGCCGCCGCGTTCGTAGTCGATGGACCGGTAGAGGGAGATCACGGCGTCGAGCCGGTCGACGTCACCGTGGCCGAGTCGCCGCGAACCGCTGTCAGCGGAGCCGCCGAGCAGACCGGCGGACGCAGCGACCGCCGCGATTCCTCGGAGCAGGGCGCGACGGTTCGCATCCGGTTCTCCGGCCGTCGGGTGATCTGGCATCTGCTCGGGTCGCACATCGTTCTCCGGGAGTCCGTCGGTCGGGTCGATCTCCTGTCCCGCCGGTCGAGGGTAGGCCCTTTGAACCAGGGCGACTGTGGTCCTCAACTCGCGTGCAGGCCGGAATCCGAGTTCGTCGTCGGTGTTGGCGTTGAGGGCGATGCGGAGGGCGGTGCGGTAGTCCTCGGCGGGGTAGCGGATCTTGCCGTTTTCGAGTTTGCCCAGGTAGTTGGCGGTGAAGGCGCTGTGGGCGGCTTGTCCGGGGTCGGGGTAGAGGATTTTGTTGACGGCGTTGGCGAGTTGCCGGCGGGTCAGGCCCAGGCGTTCGCGTGCTGCGGTGAGCGGATGGTTCTGCATGACACCCCCGAAGTGTGGCGCTCGACTGATGCGTGGTGGCGCGAACTGCCTGTGGCGGTAATCGATCTTGGACAGTATCCCATCTGGTGAATGCCGCCTTCAACCATCTGCGTCGAGCAATTCCCGTCCCTGTCAGGGAATGCGTCAAAGATGGAATGTCAAGAGGGAGGCTTATTCAGCAGGGCCTCGATAGCCCACAGTGGACCCCCTGATAAATGAGACGGCCCGCCCTCCCATAGGATGGAGTTACCACACAACAACCAAAGAAAAGCGGACCGCCGAACATGTATCATACCACCGGCTTCACGACCGATCAGATCCGCGACCTCTGCGTGCTGGTCCGCGCCGAATGCCGGAACCTGGGCATGGAACCGTGGCCCCCGGTCCTCGGCCTCTACCGTGCCCTCGTGGTCGCGTTGACCTACATGCGTCGTAACCGTGTCCAAGCGGAGATCGCCGAGGCGCACGGCGTCTCCCAGTCGACGATCTCACGGGCGGTCACCGCCATCACCCCGGTCCTCGACCGCGTGCTGGCGGGGTTCGTGCCGACCGCCGACGAGCTCGACCCGACCGTCCAGTACATCGTCGACGGCACCCTGTTCCCCTGCTGGTCATGGCGCACGGACCGCTGTCTGTACTCCGGCAAGCACAAGACCACGGGCATGAGCGTCCAGGTCGCCTGCACCCTCGACGGCGCGCTCGTCTGGGTCTCCGATCCCGTCACCGGCAACCACCACGACTCGTACGCGATCAACGACACCGGTGTTCTCGTCAGCCTGAATCCTGCAGGCTGGATCGGCGACATGGGATACGTCGGCAACGGCATGATCACCCCGTACAAGAAGCCCAAGGGCGGCGAGCTCACAGAGTGGCAGAAGGAATACAACAGGCAGGTCAACAAGATCCGCTGGGTCGTCGAACAGGTCATCGCGAATCTGAAGACCTGGAGAATCCTGCACACCGACTACCGCAGACCGCTCGCGACCTTCACAGAAACGATCTCCTGTGCCATCGGGCTGCACTTCTACAGGATCGCCTGTGAATAGACCTCAGGGGAGGCAGGGGATGGTTCCCGCAACGGGAAGCATCCCTTCCAGTAGCGCGGTAGCGCGGCCAGTCGCCGCTGGAAGCCGGCGCGACCGACTGCGGCAGGCTCCGCGGAAGCCACGTCCACCGAGCCGCAGGGTGTGCCGGCCCGGTCGGGGCCGGCGGCGTTGGCGACGATGCGGGCGTTCGGGGCGTTGGTGTCGTGGCGGTCGTTGGTGCATTCGTGGCAGCTGCACGGCTCGCATGATTCGGCCCGGATTCGGACGGTGGTGGGGGACGCGGGGCGGCAGGAGGTGGCGGCGGGGTTGCAGTTCAGGTTGCCGGGGACGCCGATGGTGTTTGCCGGGGATGAGTTGGGGTTGCGGGGGGGGAGAACGGGGAGGGTTCGCGGACGCCGATGTCGTGGGATCGGCCGGGCTCGTGGGATGGGGCGATGTTCGGGGTGTATTGGGCGTTGGCGGCGCTGCGTCGGGAGGTGCCGGAGCTGCGGCACGGCGGCCTTCGTTGGGTGTACGCCGATGACGACGCCCTGGTCTATCTGCGGGAGTCGCCGTCCGGGTCGGTGTTGGCGTTGGCCCGGCGTGCGTCGGGTGCTCCGGTGCGCCTGTCCGGTCCGGTGACAGGTGGCCCCGCCGTCCGCTGCTGCTCCGGCACTGGTCAACATGTACGGCGGCGCACCACCGCTACGCCCGGCCGCTGACGGCACCCTGACCCTGCCCGCTACCGGCCCCACCTTCCACTCTGGCGCCTCCCCTGACGGCACGTCCTACCCCCCGGCGGGACTACGCAGTTGCACGCCGGGCACCTCTACAGAGAAGCATTGGGTGGCTGACGTGCAGCTCAGCACATCGCGATGCGGCAGAGGCTGGCCGTTGTCACGCGGCGACTCACGCCGGGCTGCTGTGGCAGTCAACTGAACGGGCTGCGTACGGAGAGCGCGACGGATAGATAGGACGCGATCTATTGTGACCATGGTGGAGCACTCGGGGTAGCGAAGTTGCGGTCCGCCGCTAGATGATGGATGCATGCCCAAGAGTAGAGGACGAGCGTCGAAGAAGGACAAGCGGAGCGCGAGTACCCGACCTCGCCTCTCGACCAGAGGGCTCCTTGAGAGAGCAATTAGCAATCGCGACAGGATTTTCGGGCAAGTGCACCAGGGCATAGTAGAGGTTCTGCCAGAGGAGTGCCGACAGGTAGGCACATCGGACGGAATCGAGGCGCAACGTCTCCTCTTGAATGCGCACAAGTCCGTGCAAGAAGTGGGCGTTTCGTGTGCCAACGATCTCGGGACTTATAGCTGGCTGTACCACCTACGTCGACTACCGGATGATTTGCTTTCCGGTCGGCTCAAAACGACAGCTCCGTATTGCATGCAAATTGCTGAAAATCTATCTTTCCTGACGAAATCGGATGAGTACTTCCCGGAGCGGGATGGGCAGCAGGTCGTCCCGCCTTTAACTCGACAGGGGGCAGAATCGGTCATCAAGCTGATCGCCATCTCAACCGCCCTAGCCCAGATCCACTCGGTACTTCGGCGAGCGGGCAAGGGGCAGGTGGTGCGATGGGCTTCCGGTGATTTGCCGTGGGTTGTTTCGAATCCCGTATTAGACGACGCGATTGAGCTATATGATCAGCGAGTCGACGCTGGCGGCGGGCTCTGGGCAGGCACCGCGCCGTCAACCTTTCATCCGATGTTCACCACCCTCCCAGAAGCGCACCTTGTCGATGACTTCTTCCTAACTGCTATACAGCTCCCCGGTCTTACGTCTGTTCCCCACTGGGATGGCCCAGCGCAGTCCATCCGCTCCGGCTCACTTCGGCCAGGTCGCTATCTGCTTGGCGGCGAGACTATGGGAGGTATAGCGAAGATTTTCGCTCGTGCGAACATAAGTACTTCCTGGGTGCCAGCGGGATTGCCGAGCCTCCTGCTGCTCCTCAGGATGTTGTTCCGCATAACCCTGTTCACCGACTTCCCCGTCGGGAAAGCATTGCCGGCAGTCGGCTATGTGCTTTTCCCTACCAGCTCCATTGTAAACCTGCTTATGGAAGAGAAAAGCCGGATGGCAGAGGGGGGCGCTCAAGCTGGTCCATTTGGTCTGCCGTCTTCGGCGGAGGTAGCTGTTGCAGAGCTCCGGCAGCTTACCCCTTCTGTGTGGCCGTTGACGCCTGGACCAGTTCTACGTGCTGCCGGCGACCAGACTGTAGTGGATATCGCCGCTGCAAGCAGATGGCTATACAGACTGCTGACGATTGAGAATCTCGCACCTCCACAGCTCGTGAATGCCAGAGCTGGCCACTTTGAGGAAATAGTGCAGGCGGCAGTCGACTCGTCCCCATGGGCGCCCCCATCAACGCTGCGCAAACTTCGAGGTAAGACCTTGCGAGTGGCTGGAAACGCGGTGACCGACATCGACGCCATCGCATCATGTGGGGCGACGGTAATATTGATCTCGTGTAAGAGTATTCCCCATACGGCTGAATTGGATGCTGGGTTATATGGCCGAGTTCGAAATGTGAGAACTCACCTAGAAGCCTCTGATAAGGAATGGAAAGAGCGTCTAGATATACTGCGGGCTACGCCGCTAGGTGACAACTTCGATTTTTCAAATCGCCGATTGCTTGGAGTGGTCTGCACGCCGCATGTGGAGTTCACCTACCGGAATGAAGCGAGAGTATTGTTGGGTGCAGCGAACTCCTATGCGTTACGCGCGGTGTGTAGCTTGAGTGAGATGGTAGCGTTTTTTGAGAACGCGATATCTGGCCCAGATCTGTGAATGCCAGTTTTTCGAGTTGGGTTGTTACGGAAGGGCTGCATCGGTATTGAGCGCGTGTCGTCAGGGCTGGAGCCGCTGCAACGCTATCTTCTGGCACCGTGCCTACAGCTGGTGTTTACCTTAGCGGTTCAGGCCGCAAGTCCTTGCAACTGGAACGGCCGTCGACACCGAGTGCGGTGTCCGAATCTTACTGAACTTTGGCTCGGCTGGAGGAGCGTTGGCGTACGATCCCCCAGCTCGCCGGGCAGCCGCAAGCCAGGTCTACGAACCTGGTTTTCGAGCTGGCATACAGCCGAGGACGGCTAAAGCCGATGACGTGGCTACGGGACCGGTTTCCAGCCCCATGGGCGGTTGCCGTGCTCGCCGCGGATGCAGGCGAGGCGGTAGTGGGCTTGGTCGCGGAGGGTTGGGTTGTCTTGCGCGAGTTGGGCTGCGAAGGTGACCTTGCGCAGCTCTCGGGCGTCGCGGAGCAGCGAGCACCCGGGCCAGTCGGTGACGTCGTAGCCGTAGTGCTGGCAGAACTCGGTCCAGCCGGTGCGTACTCGGCGCTGAAGGTCAGGTGGTCGACGGCGACGGACACCAGGTCCCACTCAGGTGGGCCGAGCGCGAATCGTTCGAGGTCGAGCAAGACTGGTCCGGCGTCGGTGTCGACGATGTTGCCGGCCCAGGCGTCGCCGTGCACGGCAGCGTGGGGGAGGCCGGGAGGAAGCTCGAGGTACCGCTCCTGCAAGCCGTGCAGGTGATCGAGTAGCCAGGCGCGGTCGTCGGCGGAGTACACGGTCGCCTCGGCGATGCGCTGCTCCAGGCGTACGAACGGTGCCAGCGGGGGCAGGTCGAGACTTGCCGGCGGCTGTAGGTGGTGCAGCTGTTGCAGCACCTGGGCCAGCTGGCCGATGCTGCCTTCCCGGTGCGGCGGTAGTTCGTGCCAGAAGGTGACGGCTCGCCTGTCGACCGCGACTGGTTGCGGCAGGTCCTCGATCGCGCGGACCGCCGGTATCCCGGATTCGTTGAGCCAGCGGGACACCCGGACTTCCTTGCCTGCGGTGGCGAGTTGGTCGTCGCGGCTGACGCGGGCGACAACGCCGCCGGGCAGGCGGTAGATGACGTTCTCCGCAGACCGGATCAGCTCAGCGCCGGTCGCGTCGACCCCGACCTGTTGGCAGGCGAGTAGCAGCGCTTCCTGCGGGTCCGTCATGCGACGGCTCCGACCGTCTCCCGGATCCGGGCGCGCAACTCCTGCACCTCCGCGAGTGTGCCGTGCGGCCCGGCCATCCGGTGCAGCTCCCGCAGGTCGTCGGCGGCGCGCAGCGAGCGGACCGGCCCGGCGTCGTCGAGGGCCAGGTTGCCGATCGTCACGGCCTCCAGCGGGTCACCCTGCACCATCGTGAGGGACGCCAGCTTGATCCGCGAGATCGCCCTGGACCGCAGGTACGCCGGGAGATGGTGCTCCACCGAGTAGGCGAACCGGTCAGCCGACTCCGTAACGAGTCTGGTGTGCAGGGCCACGTCGAACAGCGCGTGGGCGGTGTCGCCGTGGTGCTGGGCGTCGTCGTAGAAGCACATCCACGGCGGGTCCTCCGCCGGCGAGGCGTGGGCGAAGGCTTCGTCGGCGGCACCGACGGCGGCCAGCGCCTCCTGCGCTCTGCCCGGCCCGAGTTCAGCGACCTGTGGGCCGAGCAACGACATCAACAGGATGGAGTCGGATGTCAACGAGGCAGCGACAGGACTCAGCCCTGTTGTCGATGGGCTTGTATCGATTCGATCGAGCGGTGAGCATGCCTTTCGTCCGTGTGCTGATATCCCGTGCTGCGGAATCCGAGTTCGTCGTCGGTGTCGGCGTTGAGGACGATGCGCAGAGAGGTGCGGTAGTCCTCGGCGGGGTAGCGGATCTTGCCGTTTCGAGCTTGCCCAGGTAGTTGCCGGTGGAGGTGCTGTGGGGTGCCTGTCCGGGGTCGGGGTGAAGTACCCAACCCAAAGATGCGCGAATGGTGAAGCTGTTTGGTTGCGAAGCATTGATGAGCTGAAAGGCTCTGCGTTCCACCGCCCGTCGCTATCGATTGAACGGCCACAGCGAGAACTTGCGCCGACGGTTGGCGAGGACGCGCCGCACCATGGCCTTGGTGATGTCGTGTCGGTGCCGGCCGTAGTAGATCTCGACGTACACCTCGTCGGCGGTGAACTTCGGGTACTCGTCGGCAACCTTGAGGATGTAGCGGGTCTTGGCGTCGTCGAGGTTGGGATCGGCCGGCGGGGTACGGCGGGTGAGGGGACGAGTGATGCGCCGACCCGATTTGTCAAAGTAGACCATGAGGGGCCCTCCAAGCGCCGTCGGATGACTCGACATTAGGGACGCGTAGGGTTGCAGCTCTATGACTGATCGTGCGTAGTCATGACCCTCGGGTGGCAGGGTACTGCCCAGTTCTTGGTCTTCGGCCACCGCTGCGGGCTGGTAGCCGCCGGTCGATAAGGGAGGTATGCGGTCACGGTGACCGTCCATCTCGCGGTCCTTGACCCCTTGCCGGTGTTCCGGCGTGGAGTCGCCGCGGCGTTGTCGAGCGCAGGGCACCTCGTTGAGGAACCTGTCGATGCCGCGGCCTGGTTGCGCGAACGGCCGGGCGGGATCGTGCTGCTTACCCTGCACTCTGCCGAGGACCTGGACCGGCTGACCGAGCTGTGCCGCATGCGGCCCCGGCCGTTGGTCATTGCGCTGCCCTCCGGTGACGTTCCATCGCTAGGCGTACGGGCGGTGCGGGCTGGCGCCCGGTCGGTGGTGGCACGAGCGGCAACCGTGCCGGCGTTGCAGCGGGCGGTCGCTGCGACCCTCGATGGCGAGGTCGTCCTGCCGGCAGATGTGGCCGACTTGCTGGTGGCAGGCATGGACGATCGGCCGCCGCGCCGTCCGGCTCCCTCTGCGGATCAGGTCGCCTGGTTGCGACAGCTATCTGGCGGCCGGACCGTAGCTCGACTGGCTTCAGACGCAGGCTATTCAGAGCGCGCGATGTATCGGCTGCTCCAAGCGCTGTACCACCAGATCGGCGTCAGCACCCGACTCGAGGCAATCGTACTTGCGCACGAAGAGGGTTGGTTCGACGCCTAGCTAACCTGCGCGGCGCGGCCGCGTGCACGCCAGTTCCGTTAGCACAGGCCCAAGGCGAGGATCGCCATCGGCCAGGGTCTCGACCATAAATCTCAATCGGTCATCCAACCCGGGCGTTCGCTCCGCCGGGTCCGGCCGTGCCTGGCGGAACGCCTCCAGTGCTGTGCCTGGTTCAGCGTCGCCAATGAGGACTAGGTAGCACTGAGCAATCCCGGTGAAATCCCATGCAGCAAGATCGCTACTGTCGGTTTCTACGCGCCTTCTTGTTTCGTCGCGCAATTGCTGAAAGAGATCCTTTGCGGTGGCTGGGAGGCCGCTGCGGTGTGCGATTATTCCCCGCAGTGCAAGTTCCACAGTTTCCTGGCCAGCCACACGGTATCGACTAGATTCCTCGATCGCCTTCCTGGCGTTAGAAAGATCGTCGAGGTGTACCAAGGTGAGGGCGAGGGTAGCAAGTGACCGCCGTAGGTTGATCGGCTGTCGGTGGATGCGTGCAACGTCGACGGCTTGCTCTGCTGCCAATCGAGCCTCAACGTACCGATCTTGGTAGAGGTGCAGGTCCGCCGTCGTAATTAGCAGTTCCGCTCGCGCTGCAGGATCAGGATAAGTGGAAATAAGCTCCTCACACCTGGCTAGCATCGTCAGCGCATCCGGAATCTGGTTCAGCTCGGCATACCAGCGTGTCAATCGAAATGCTGCGTCTAGCGCTACTCTTGGTTCGGCTTCGGCTGCAGCAACGTAAGCTTCGAGTGCGTCCGTAACCGCACGGCGATAATTGCCCTGGCGCTGCCGGCAGTCCGCTAGGCCGGTCAGCGCGGCGGCTCGGTCGCCGTCATCGTCATCGTCCTCGCTGGCCAGACCTAGCGCTCGTCCGTAGTGCTCCTCGGCTTCCGTAAGATGGTCGTGTTCCCAAAACATCTGGCCCATGCCGATATAGATTCGGCGCAACGCCTGGCGATCCTGGTCCTCCTTGGCGATTGTGATAGCGACCGCGTAGGCGGCCCGAGCAGCGGGGAAGTCATTCCTGTAAGAGTAGATGTCGCCCAGCGCGGCGACATTCATCATCTCGCCCTCCCTGTCATCACCGAGGCGACCACGTACCGCCTCTCGCTGGGTGCTCAGTTCGGTGCCGCTGCCGCTTCCCCAAAATCGCACCAGTTCGTGCATGGATTCGATAAGGCTGAGCGCCTCTCCGTGCATGCCTGCCCGGAGCCATACGTCGACCCGCGCGAAGCGCATCTCCAGGTCGGCCATACTGTGTACATCGTCGTCGTCCTTTTGCATGGATTGGAGAACCTTGGCTGCTATGAGCAGGAGGCCGAGTTGGGTTGGGGACTGTCCCTTATGCGGGTAGCGGTCGCCTCGGTCTAGGCGCCCGAGAATCGCTCCAATCTCAGACTTCCTTAGATACCTGCGGCCGTCTCGTCGCTCCAAGACGAGGCGGGCCGACACGAGCGCCTGCAGCGCCTTTTCGACCTTCGCTGCGGGTACGTATTGCGCAATGACCCTGATGACAGCGTCGATGGTAACCGGGATGCCGAGCGCGGCCAGAGCCTCTGCAGCCCGCTGCTGCTCGGCCGGAAGGTGATCGACGAATCGGCGCACCAAGCGCTGATGCACCTCGCCTGCTGGTACTGAGGCCAGCCATGGTCCGACCTCGCGGGCATCTAAACCTGGCGGGTCAATGCTGAGAATTGCGTGGAGAAGTTCGGCGAATCGTGGGTTTCCGGCGAGGCGACCGTGGATCCGTCGTAGATCGTTGTCCGGTAGCGAAACTAGGCCGTACCTATTGCTCGGATCAAGGGCGGCGAAGTACTCACTCAATGATGGTGGTTCTAACCCTTCCAGGCTGATCCGGCACGCCGTCTCCGTCCACGCCACGTTTGTCGTTACCTCGGGCACGTACTGCGTTACAAATACAACCTTGACGAGTGGGTGGAGTTGGCCATGTATGGACTCCAGCGCAAGGTCAAGCTCGGAATCGCGGAGGACGTTACCCTCCTTAAGTAGATTCTCCGCAGAGTCCAACACGATTACCGGGCGGACACCAACGGCATTGCTGAGACCGTCCATTGCAATCTCGAGGCGTGCTCGCGCGGTAGGACCTGCTATCTGGTCCAACCCTGGGGGCTCGATGTCCTTAACTAGAGTGGGCACTCCTAGGTCACCGTATGGGGTGGCGTCGTGCCAGCGTAGCGGCGAGCCCTCATCCTCCGGATCTGCCCAGCCCAGTTCGGTGAGCACCTCACGCACCAACGCGGTCTTGCCAATCCCGGGTGGGCCGCTGACCACGATGACTGAGGTGACGTGATCCTCTAGAGCCGCGCGAAGGCGGCTCCGTTGCCCCGACCTGTTGACGAAGACGGACTTGCCCCGTGTTGAGTGCCTCGCCGTCTGCGCCGCCGTCGTTTCAGCTGCTTTGAGGTTTATGCCCGCGTCGAAGGGCATAGAAGGGTGAGCCTGCGGGTCTCCCGGACCGAGTAGTACTCGGGTGAGCCGGCTTGCGAGCCGCGAGCACCAGCGGCGGGCGTCTGGCGGTCCGGACGTGTATGCGCTGTGTAGCATCGCCTGCGCAAGGAGGGATACCTTTAGTTGACGGTGCCAATGCTCCGGATTCCAGCCTTTTTCAACGACAAAGTCAAGTGTCGGTTTGCGCAGTGCATCGATTATCTTCCGTACATTTCCCGGCATTTCGTCGTGGAGGCGGGAGTCGCCGTGGTCTTCTTCGAGGTAGGTTAGGAACGCTTGGCGGGTGCGAGGGGAGGAGACGCCGATCTCGCGCCAGCAAAGCGAGACCAGGAGGGCAGCGAGGTCCCGGCTGAGCGGGGCCTGCGCCTCGTAGGTAGTTAAGTCAATCAACCGGAAGTCAGCCGGTCGGACAATCTTGTCATGCAGGGGTACGAGGATGTTGTCCCCGTGAAGGTCACCGTGTGTTCGGCCGACGAGATAGTGGACTCGAGCCTGAGTTGCAGGTGAGTCCTCGGAGAATAGCCGCCACGGGTTCGGCAGCGGCTCACTCTCCCCCGGCAGTTCCAGAAAAGCAGGGACGAGCAAGTCGTGTTGTAGCGCCCATTCGCGAAGCCAGCCTCCCGCCTTGAAGCTCCCGCCTAGTTCAGACTTGAGTAGCGTGGCCACCGTCGATTGCCTGTGGTTGTAGTCGCGACCAGACCAGCCTTCAAGAATCTCCCTCCACACCACCTCGCAGGCCTCCGCGAGTTGGTCAAGTTCCACCCTTCCTAAAGGGATTCCGTCGGCGAGTGATTGGCCAATAACGAAGGCGTTCTGGGGGCACCGAATTACAGGAAATGCAACCTCGGTGAGGTGCCGCTCGCGGAAAATCTTAGGTGAATCCTGCAGGGCCAAGTGGTGCCGGCGACTTTCTCGCTGATGGTCATCCGGTGCCGGTGGGCAGTATTTTATTACACACCATCGTGCATCGGGACTTCCGCTGGCGTTGACCAGAATAGCTTTTGCTAGCCGGGCTCCGGTGTAGCCGCGAGGGACGATCTCAACGCTCCCGGCGGCGATCTCAAGGCCGTTATCCAGTAGTGATTCTATGATCTCAGACGCCACGGCTTGGTCTTTGAATGCGTAGGTCAGTTCCTGCAGTATTGTCATGCCTGGGGAAACCGCGCTTCCAGTTCCTGCATCTTGACCTGAAAATCGAACTTGTCCTGATCGTGGTAGCGCCGGAAGTACCACTCTGGCAGGCGTGGCTGGAGCCGCCGCATGTGATAGAGCGTATCTTGCACCTGTCGGGCAAAGAACTTGACCGCAGCGGGTGTGTCGATCACCGGCGACGAAGGCTCGTCGATGGCCTGACGCACCAGCCCGAGTACGCGCAGGCGCTCTCTTGTGCTCGCCATCTGTGTGCGATACATCTCAAGGAATAGCAGTAGCAGACCGAGTGAGGGTACGAACCACCCGACGACCAGCCCACTGACCGTTGCGCCGGTTGCTAGGGTAAAAAGTACGCCTGCTGCAGACCAAAGCGCTAACGCGCTGAGCATCATCTGGGCGAAGCGGAGCCGGATCCGGGAGCCCCAAGCCAGGTTTTGTTCCAGGCAGAAGAGCACGTCGTAGGGAGCTCGGGCGCGTGCTACTAGGTAATAGCTCCGCAAGCGATCCTCGCTGCCACGGAAGCGCCGGCTGATTCGGCTCACCTCTTCTTGGCTGATGCGATTTCCAACTGCAACTTGATTCCATGGCAAACTCAGCAGATCGGTGTCAAACATCTCCTGGATCGTCGCGGCGATCCGTAGGTAGCGCTCGGCCCAGGGTCTCACAACTCCTGCGTAGACCGCAGCCCAGAGCGCGCCGGCGAGGGCAACTGCGGCGCCATACCGTGAGTCCAGCCCGGTAAGCAGGCCGGCGACGGCCAAGGTGATGGAGATGCCGAAGCTCAGTGCCTGTGCGCGCTGGTTGTAGAAGTGAGCCACGGCGACGGCCTTGAGCAGGCGCAGGGCTGCGGCGCTGTCCTGTCTGTCGGCAATATCGTGGATGGTTGCCAATGGGCCTCCTGCGCGTACGTAGACGCTATGAGTGTGACACGCTTGGTATCTCTGGCGATACAGTCGGTTTGTCCCCGTGGCTTCGGGATCAGGCCTCTACGCAACTACTGGAACGGGACTTCAGCCTGCTTGGACGCGATATAGCGGCGGCCGCTGCGGTACAGCTCGACTAGGTCGATCGATCGGATGAGTGTCGCGACCGGACTGAGGCGTCGAAGGCTGGCTACCCGCTGAACAAGGGGCCGCGCGTCGGCGGCGGTGTTGTGGTAGGCGATGCTGACGTGTGGGACAAACCTGCTTGCCCGCTCGGGTAGGGCTGTAAAGCCGCGAACCTCGACGATGGAATCTCGGATCAGGTCGCGGAGCCTGCTGACGGGTTCCGGGGGACCGACACTGAAGCGGACGGCTCCGGGCGATCCGGCGAGCGGCCCGATCTCGATCGGGATGGGGGACAGGTCGGCGCAGCGCCTGCGTACTTCGTTGACCACTGCTGCGGCCACGTAGGGTGAGACTTCGTCGGTGAAGGCGAGCCGCTGCATCGTGATGTGCAGGCTGGCCGTCGGGACCAGATCGAGGTGGGGTAGGTCGCGCAGCTGCTCTTGACAGTGGGTCGCCATGGCGGTGAGGGCTGGGACGTGGCCGAGCATCACAAGCCAGTGGTAGGAGCGCCGGCCTGGCGTCCACCCCGGGCGGTCCCAGTGGTTGACCATCCGTTGGACCTGTTGGAACTGCGCCCACTCCTGGTCGGCCCAGGGGCGTTCGCGTTTGTGGGCCGATGCATCGGGCTGGGCCGTCATCGGGTCCCTCGGCCTTCGCCGAGCCACGTGTGCACCTCGTCGACGAACGACTCGGCGCAGGGATCGTCGAAGTTCTCCTTGATCGCGGTGGCGAGGTCGCGGGTTCGTTGACGTATCGACTCGATCTGGTTGTCCTGGCAGGCTCGCATGGCCTGGCGGGCGACGTCGGCGCCCTGCTCGACATCGGGTCGATCCCCGTCTACCAGCGCGGTCGCCAGGTCCAGCCGAACCAGCGCCTGGCTCCACACCGACGGTGACGTGTCGACGATCGTGACCGCGCGTCCGGCCAGGTCGAGAACCTGCTCGGTGCGTCCCAGCGCCAGGTACGCCGTCGCCGCGTTCGACGCCACCCGCGCCTCGCTGTAGAGGCCGAACGAGACACACGAACTCATGCCGGGCTCGGGTGACAGGTCTGAGAGCACCTCGTAGGCCGTGCCGATCGCCTGTTCCGCCTCCTGCGTCTGGCCGAGCTTCGCGTGCGCGCGTGCCTCGCCGTTGACGGCGAGACGGACGGCCTGTGCTCCGCGGCCGGCGAATCGGCGGCCGTCTTCGGCGTAGCCGAGCGCCTTACGGTACTGCCCGTCGTAGAACTCGGCGAAGCTCTGCGTGCCCCGGACCCATGCCTTCAGTTCCCGGTCTTCCGCGTAGTCGGCGAGCTGGAACGCCTCGATCCCGTAGGCCCGCGCCGAGCTGAACCGGCCGAGATTGACCGACATGTAGCTGAGCAGCCCGGAGAGCTGCCCGGCGATGGTGAGCAGCCGGGCGCTGTAGCGGGGCTGCATCCGCAGCGGGATGAGGCTCTGCACCCAGCGTCGTTGCCGCACCACGTCGGCGGCCAGCGTGAGCGGCCCTTCCTCCTCGTAGCGGGCGACGACATCCGAAACGTAGAGATCCAGGGTATCCAGCAGCGCATGGTTGACGGTCGCATCGTTGTTCTCGCGAATCCGGGCCAGGATGACCGAGGGCTGCTCGACCAGCCCTTCGGCACTACCGACGCTACGGGCAGCGGGCACAACTCTCCTGTTGCCGGAGACGGCACTGATCTCTGATTCGACAACAGCAGCATCCTGCCGTACTACCGCGCGTGGGTTGCGGAATCCGAGTTCGTCGTCGGTGTCGGCGTTGAGGGTGATGCGCAGGGCGGTGCGGTAGTCCTCGGCGGGGTAGCGGATCTTGCCGTTTTCGAGTTTGCCCAGGTAGTTGGCGGTGAAGGCGCTGTGGGCGGCTTGTCCGGGGTCGGGGTAGAGGATCTTGTTGACTGCGTCGGCGAGTTGCCGGCGGGTCAGGCCCAGGCGTTCGCGTGCTGCGGTGAGCGGATGGTTCTGCATGACACCCCCGAAGTGTGGCGCACGATCTGATGCGTGGTGGCGCGAACTGCCTGTGGCGGTAATCGAATCTGGACAGTATCCCACCTGGTGAATGCCGCCTTCAACCATCTGCGTCGAGCAATTCCTGACCCTGCCAGGGAATACGTCAACGCGTGAATGTCAAGAGGGGAGGCAGGGGATGGTTCCCGCAACGGGAAGCATCCCTTCCAGTGGTGCGGGAGCGTCGCCCCGTCCCGGGCGGGACGCCTACCGCAGCCGGTCAGTCATCGGCCACGGTGTGTGCGGGGTTCGGCGCAGACGCCGTACCGCTGAAGTTGCCGGACCCCGACGCGGCCTGGGGGGGGGGGGGGGGAGCGGAAGGAGTAGAGGGAGGGGGGGGAGAAGAGAAAAAGACAAAAAAACAAAAAAAAAAGAGAAAAAAGAAAAAA
>NZ_JBSWXD010000089.1:0-27179 GCF_056160425.1 Micromonospora sp. ABR4_055 | reverse complement strand
GGCACTCGGCCAGGTAGACGGCGGCCTTGTCCTTGTCGTCGCCGACGCTGGTCAGCAACGCGGCCATGTACTCGGCCGGGTAGTTGGCCTTCAGATAGGCGGTCCAGTAGGACACCAGGCCGTAGCCGGCGGTGTGCGCCTTGTTGAACGCGTAGTCGGAGAACGGGACCAGGATGTCCCACAGCGTCTTGATCGCCTCGTCGGAGTAGCCGTTGTCCCGCATACCCTGCGAGAACGGCACGTACTCCTTGTCCAGGATCTCCTTTTTCTTCTTACCCATCGCCCGGCGCAGCAGGTCCGCGGCGCCGAGCGTGTAGCCGGCCAGCTGCTGGGCGATCGCCATGACCTGCTCCTGGTAGACGATCAACCCGTAGGTGTCGCCCAGGATGTCGGCGAGGGGTTCGGCCAGCTCGGGGTGGATCGGCACCACCGGTTTGCGGTTGTTCTTGCGGTCGGCGTACTCGTTGTGCGCGTTGGCGCCCATCGGACCCGGCCGGTACAGGGCGAGGACGGCGGAGATGTCCTCGAAGTTGTCCGGCACCATCGAGCGCAGCAGCGACCGCATCGGCCCGCCGTCGAGCTGGAACACCCCGAGCGTGTCACCGCGGGCGAGCAGCTCGTAGGCGCGTTTGTCGTCCAGCGGCAGGTCCTCCAGGACCAGGTTGAGGTTCTGGTTGTCGGCGATCCCGGCCAGGCAGTCGTCCATCACGGTCAGGTTGCGCAGCCCGAGGAAGTCCATCTTCAGCAGGCCGATGGACTCACACGCGCCCATGTCCCACTGGGTGATGATCGCCCCGTCCTGCTCCCGCTTCTGGATCGGCAGCACGTCCACCAAGGGGTCGCGGGACAGGATCACCCCGGCGGCGTGCACCCCCCACTGCCGTTTCAGCCCTTCCAGGCCCTTGGCCGTGTCGACGATCTTGCGGACCTCGCCGTCGGACTCGTACAGCGCCCGGAACTCCACCGCTTCCGGGTAGCGGGGGTGTTTCGGGTCGAAGATGCCGGTCAGCGGGATGTCCTTGCCCATCACCGGCGGCGGCATCGCCTTGGTGATCCGGTCACCCATCGCGAACGGGTAGCCGAGCACCCGCGCCGCGTCCTTGATCGCGGCCTTCGCCTTGATCGTGCCGTAGGTGATGATCTGGGCGACCCGCTCCTCGCCGTACCGCTCGGTCGCGTAGCGGATCATGTCACCGCGGCGACGCTCGTCGAAGTCCATGTCGATGTCCGGCATCGACACCCGGTCCGGATTCAGGAACCGCTCGAACAGCAGGCCGTGCGGGATCGGGTCCAGCTCGGTGATGCCCAGGGCGTACGCGATCAGCGCCCCGGCCGCCGAACCACGGCCCGGACCGACCCGGATCCCCTCCCGCTTGGCGTAGTGCACCAGGTCCGCGGTCACCAGGAAGTAGCCCGGGAAACCCATCTTGAGGATCACGTCGAGCTCGTACTCGGCCTGCCGGCGGTGCCCGTCGGGCACCCCACCGGGGAACCGGCGTTCCAGCCCGCGCAGCACCTCGGCCCGCAGGAACGACTCCTCGGTCTCCCCGGCCGGTACCGGGAACTGCGGCATCAGGTCCCGGGACGCGAACAACGCCGAATAGTCGCCGATCTTCTCGGCGATCTCGAGGGTGTTGTCACACGCCCCCGGCACCTCGGCGTCCCACAGTTTCCGCATGTCCGCCGCGGATTTGAGATAGAAGTCCCGGGCGTCGAACTTGAACCGTTTCGGGTCCGCCATCGTCGAACCGGACTGGACACACAGCAGCACCTCGTGCGCGTCCGCGTCGCGTTCATGGGTGTAGTGCAGATCATTGGTCGCGACCGGTTTGAGATTCAACCGCTTACCGAGCCGGATCAGATCATCCCGGACCCGGGTCTCGATACCCAGTCCGTGATCCATCAGCTCCAGGTAGAAATTGTCGGCACCGAAAATGTCGCGGAATTCGGCCGCCGACGCGCACGCCTTCTCGAAGTCACCGATCCGCAACCAGGTCTGGACCTCACCGGACGGGCACCCCGTGGTCGCGATGATCCCCTTGCCGTACTCGTTCAGCAGTTCCCGGTCCGCACGCGGCTTGTAGAAGTACCCCTCCAGGCTCGCCCGCGAGCCCAGCCGGAACAGGTTACGCAGGCCGTCCGCGTCCGCCGCCAGCATCGTCATGTGGGTGTACGCGCCACCACCGGAGACGTCGTTCTCCCCACCCTCGGCCCACCGTACCCGGGTCCGGTCCCGACGGTCCGTCCCGGGTGTGAGATATGCCTCCAGGCCGATGATCGGTTTCACCCCGGCGCCGGTCGCCTGCTTGAAGAAATCGTACGCGCCGAAAAGATATCCGTGGTCGGTCATCGCCAGGGCCGGCATTTCCAGACGGTTGGCCTCGGCGAACAGTTCCTTCAACCGGGCCGCTCCATCGAGCATCGAATACTCTGTGTGCACGTGCAGGTGCACAAAACCATCGGACATGGCTAAGACCCCTTAGCTAGCGACGCCGTACGGTGGCCGAGAGAGCACACTATCCCCGTCGGCACGCCGGATGCGGCGGACCCGCCGACCGCGGCCTGGGGCTAGCAGAGAAGCAACGACCGGTCCCAGGCGACGGGCTGGTCCGGGTATGCGTACTGCAGCAGGGCCAGCGCGATTCCGGCCGTACTGGTGAGTAGTTGCGTGGAGCGGATCTCGCCGTCAGCGTGGCAAGCAGGCGCTGCGTCGGTAGAGGCGAGGTCGTCGATGATCTCCGCCGCGAGGCGGCCGGCCAATGCATCGAGGGCAGGAGACCGGTGATCAACCATGGTACGGCAGACGACCATCAGCAGACCGGCTCGTCCGTGACAGAGCGTTGACCCCGCGAAGGGCGGAATCGACGCGTCGGGGTCAGCCAATACGGTGAGAGCAGCGACGCCATCGTCGATCAACTGCTGATCGGCAAGGGCCCGTCCAGCGAGGGTAAGCGCGCGGCTGATGCCGGCGTTGCCGTAACACCATCCTGGTACGGCCGGTTTGGTGTCTACCGGGGATTCGAAGACCGTGGCGGGCCAGAGCCCATCGTCTCGACGGTGTCCCCGAAGCCATCGCGCGAGCGCAGCGATGGACTCGCCTTGTCCCGACACGGTTACTCCTCGTGCGTGGGACAGTGCGAGTAGCGCCAGCGGCCCCGTCATGCCATGCGCCATGCCCAGGTCTGCACGTACTCTGTGGACGACGCGAACAAGGAAGGTGAGGATCTCCCGCAACGGCTGCGTGGGGCAGTCCCCAGAGTCGAGCAGCAACCGGCCGACGCCGGTGATCCCGGAGATCAGATCGATGTCACGTTGGGTGACGTCCGCAGGTTGGCGCTCGTACCGGGTGACCAACGCGCGAGCGTGTCGGGTAAGCCGGTCGAGCCCTTCCCGGTATGTCGCGGTCCGGCGGCCGGTGGCGGCGGTGAGAGTGCTATGGGCGAACAGCAGTGCGCCCAGCCCGGACCAGGCGCCAGCGGGGACCACCGTCGGCAATGCTTGACCTGCCGATTCAAGCCGCCGCCTGGCGTAGGTAGCCGCCGTAGGCCTCCAGGGCAGGGTGACCGCGTGGACGGTGGCTGCTCCGAGGTGATCGGCGATCGCGTCGAAGCTGAGGCGGTGATCTGTTAGGCGGTCCGCGAGCGCGAGCGCGGTCTGCGCGCTGAGCGTCGTCAGGCTTGGCATGTCGTCGGCACCTCCAACACTGCGGTCAACGGTCGCCCGGTTCGCGCGCAGGTCTCGATAGCGTCTCGCACCAGTCGCAGTACCTGTGCCTCCATGCCCTGCTCGAGGCCTACCAACCGGTTGCAGTGCATATGAATCACGCTCCGGACGACATGGTTTCGGCGTTCAGACGTCAGTAGACCGAGCTGGCTGCCGTAGTGGCTGGCGACGGTGAGTCGTCTCCGCCACCGCGATGCGACCGGCCCGAGCCATTCCTCCAACCCGGACACAGCCAAGGCGCGTACCCGTGCTCGATGGTGGCCAGGATGACCTTTGATTCCGGCAAGCCAGCGCCGGTCCTCTGCTTTCGGAGCAAGTATCTGAAGGAGCCCGACTACTGACAACGCGGCTGTCACCACGGTGTTCCGCCCGCTGCTGATGTCTGCTAGGACAGCGTCGGTGTCGGCGCAAAAGAGCTCCTCCGCCGTCGTAATCAAGTCTGGGCCGCCGTACCGCTCGATCTCCGGATCGTAGGTGTCGAACCGGAATCCACCAGCAAGACCACCCTCGCGCAACCGACAGACCTGGTCGGCAAGCATGCCCAGCACCGTCCCCTGCCCGGCCCGAGTCGTTCGCACCCTGATTCGTAGACATGGACTGCCATGGTCGTGGTAGCGGACGAAAAACCATCTCTGGTGATGGCTGGCGAAGCCCTTCGCCAGGGCGGTGAGCACATGGTCCTGGCTGCGATGCGGAACTGGCAGCACCGCGTAGAGCCATCGCCCAGCCCCGGGCAGATGTTCCCCCGACCCGGCCGTACGCACCGGCCGGACGATGGAGGGCGACGCCCGCCCGTTGACCGTATGCGGTTCGGTTGGAACAACAGGGGCGACAATCTCCGCTACATGGTAGCCGTCAGGACCGCGCAACCACCCATCAGGCACATCCAGCACCTCCCGCACCCGGGTCACCCCATGCAGGTTGACCTCTCTGCGTAGCAGGCCGACTCCCTCCGAAGAGGTCAGATCCACTGGTACGCGCATGTCGGAGGCCCCGGCCTCCACCCGGTCAGGCAGGTCGGCCTCGCGCCGCCATCGATCGAGCGCCGACCGCCATTGCGCCGCGTCTCCGGCTGCCTGCATCACCGACGCAGGCAGGAGCCAACTCGCCGGTGTCAAGACGCTACGGCCAGCCGAGACTCGCGGCAGAAACGGGGCATACTCCTGCAGCAGCCTGCCCCACCGCCAGCCGTGGGGACGCGGCATATGCCCAATCTCGAGTAGAAACCGCGCCACGGCGGGGGCATGTCTGCGTCCGAGGCCATGACCGGCGACAGGAACCAGGCGCTCACCGTTTTGTGTCTGCACGTGCAGGCGACGTCCGTCAGAGAACACCGACAGATCTCGCACTGCGATGTCACCGGGCGCTATAGGTGCCCGGTCGACACAGATCTGCCGCCCCGATCTGCCACCTGCGCGCATCACGTTGGTCAGACGGGGCTGCAGCGGGCTGAACTGAACCTCCGCAAAACTGCTTCCCGCATCCCCGGTGCGATCCGACCTGACAGTCTCCTGCAGCGCCGTAGCCGCCTCTGGAATCAAATCCAGAAATCGGGCAAATCCCGCCGTTGCAGGAGCTTCGTTGAACCAGGGCTCCACTAACGTAAAGTCGCCGCGAGTCATCGCCCAGATATCGCGTGCAGCCAGTCTGGCGAACAGATCGCACGACTGCGGCGACTCCTCGGAAAGGGGAAAATCCTCCCACCAATCCTGAGCAACATCCTCGTCCAAGGAGACCTGAGTCGCGCCCCGCCCTGCCGCCCTAGCCCACAGTGCAAACATTTGCCCATCGCGTACGGTATTAACTGGCGACTGAGGCGACTGCAGCGGCCGGCCACCTGCGTATCCTACTGGAAGGCCGAGGCCACAATACTCATCAAGTACGTCCAGTACGGGTACCGCACGATCGAGCCCATACCGGTCGACAAACTCCCGATGGAAATCAGCCAGTGGATGTTCGTCGTGTACTCTCAGTCGCCACAACAGTCCTGCGATATTGCGCACCTCTTCACCGACGACGCGCGGTAGGCGAATCTCGGCATCGAATCGCGTGTCGACGCATACCTGGTGTCGCGCCGCTGCCACCAACTGCATCTGCTGCGTCAGTGCCCGGAACGCCGGCAGCCCGCTACCTAGCGGACGTTGGTCATACTCGCGAGCAAGGCGCGCAACCTCACGGACTTCGTTCACAATCGGCGAAGCAACCCTTCGCAGTATACCCTCGATCTCCCGTAATGAATCCCGATGATTGACAGCCCTGGTCAGCTCGCTGTGTAGAAACCCAGCCTTCAGTAGCTCGGACACGATAAGCAAACCCGAATCCGAGTCAGAACCTACAGCCTCGGCAAGCAACCGGGCAACAGCGACTTCCCGCTCCGCAGCATGCAGCACGGCAGCCGCAGAACCGACAGAGCCGATTGACACCTCCTGTAGCTGCGAAGATGCTCGGTCGTCAGGCTGGCGCCAACGCTGCAGCACTAATCGGCCGCCCCGATTCCGCAGTGTTGGGTTAACCGACACGTACAGTCCTGAGACAACAGAGAGATCTCGGTGCAGGCGCTCCACGAGCGCGACCAGCCATCCGCCATCTGGCAGCGTTCGCGTCTGGTGCGCCTCTCCACACAGGGCACGTACCCAAGGGCCTCCGATTCCGGCGGCGGCGACCCCGGAGAACAGGCCGAACGGGGTCGCGCGGAAAGTCATTCGCGCCGAATAGCCCGCTACCGCCAACGCGGTACGCCTCGCATCAGCGTGGTCCTCGCCGTCGGCAAGCTCCATTGCAGCGTCCAGATCCGGGCTAGCGACCGCGATCGCCTCCCGCAACACCGGGTTCACCGCCCCGTCCGAATGCCCCAATGATCGAGCCGTCACCGGTGCCAGCGGTGCCCGAACCATCGCGATCCTCGGCATGACAATCACAATCCGCCTCCTCAACGCCACGCGGTGGCCCGGCCGACTGCCTGGCCACCGCGAGACGCGTTGATCGGTTACTTACCGTCGGTGCAGGTGTAGGTCGGCGTCTCGTCGTTCGACTGTGGCGACTCCCCAATCGTCACCACAGCCAGATCCAGGACCGGTTCCAGATCTGTGGTCTGATCCGTCGGCACGTTGGACAGTGCTTCCATGGACAGCCTCCTCGCGATGTGGTTTGGCCCGCGCAACCTTTGCCCGAGCCTCCGCCTCAGCTCAGCCTGACCTATCTCATTTGAATCCAGACCGTCAGGAGTAGGCGGTAGATCCAGCACAACCGATCGGTGTACCTGTCGGCCAGATGTGACAAAGAACCGTGACAGCAAAGGATTGTAGTGGTCGTCGACGCTCAACACCTGCCTGTCACTGCGCTGGCTGGGCGGTCAAGGACGAAAACTGCAGATGCACTCCTGGATCCGCCAGTCGGTCGATCTTGCTCCAGTGCGGAAGACCGAGGCCGGTCGCATGCTCAGTGGATGAATCGACAGGTCCATCGGATTGAACACCTGTCACCCGGCTGCAACAGCCAAGAGTGACATAACCGCTAACCGCTACAGGCGCGTTCCCGAGCGGAACTCTGCCTGGGTTGACCTCGGTTGCCTTCAGTCGATACTCCACCCCGTGATTTCCTGGGCGACTCTGCGTCGTGATCCACCATGTGAACAGACGCACGTCTACCCCCCGTCGTAGCTGGAGGTCGAGCCGCCAGACGGCTTCGCGAGTCGACAGAGGCCCACCGACCACCGGCTCGACCCCGCCTATTCCTTCACTGTCGCTTATGGCTGTCATGTCTGTACGACCTGCTGGATGACCGCTTTCACTTGGAGTCGATGCCGCTCGCTGGGTCTGCTCGAAGCCAGCTGACGAGGTGTCCTTTCGAGCCTGTGGCCGGAAGCGCCACGGAGGTTGCACGTCGACGAGAGACTCGCCCGCACGCAGCAGCCTGCCGTGCCGGTGCCCCCGTCATCGGCACGGCAGGCCCACCACACTCCGCACGAGTCGAAGGGGAAGTCATGTTGCCATCTAGCGGGCTGCAGGTCGCCCTCGCCGCCTCCCCGGCCTGCGCGACCGAACCGAACCCCCACCTGCCGGCACTCGATCTGCGCGACCGACGAGCCGTATCGCGCCAGCCGTTCACGCCGTGGGCGGGACGGCACCCGCGATGACCGTCTACCGCTCCGGTACCGGTCGTCGGTCGGTGTTGTCGTTGCCGGTGGATCGTCGGTTGTTGGCGGATGAGTTCTTCCTGATGGCGCATCACGACGTGTCGGGTCAGCTGCGGGTGACGGCGCGGATCGCCGGGTACGGGGCGACGGCCGCGGTGTTGGTGGACCTGGTGGTGGCGGGGGTGTTGGTGGTGACGCCGTCGGGGCATCTGGCGTGTCCGGAACCGGGGGTGCGGCTGGTCGGGTTGGAGCGGCAGATCGTGGCCTGGGTGGCGGCCGAGCCGGGTCAGCCGGTTCCGGTGTGGCTGGACGTTCTCGCGGATGTGTCGGTGCCGGCGATCGGTCAGCGGTTGGCCGACGCGGGGGTGGTGCGGCCGGTGCGGGTCCGGCGGCTGGTGACGCGGACGGTGTGGGAGCCGACGGACATGAATGTGGCGGCGTGGCCGTGGGCGCGGTTGTCGACCCGGATCGGTCGTGGTGACCGGTTGGACCAGTTCGACAGCGTGCTGGCGCGGTTGTGTGCGGCTGTTGGTGTTGAGGGCCGGTTCCTCGGCGGCGGGCCGCGGGCTCGGCGGCGTCTGGACCGGTTGTTGAGCCTGGTGCCGGCGCAGGTCGACGTCCTGTTGTGGGAGTTGTCGGCGGCGGTCGGTCGGGCTGTGTTGGGTGGTCGGACCTGACCACCGTCTGCCCTGTTCAGGCGTCTGCTCAGGCGCCCTGCCCGCCCTTTTCTCTGACCTGCCTCCGTCTCGTCTGGTTCTTGTCTTCTCTGGGGGGATCGTTGTGTCGGTTTCGTTTGGTGTGCCGCGTCCGCGTCGGGGTGGTGTCGCCGCCGCGTTGGCCCGGTCCCGGCTCGGGGTGCCGCAGGTGGTGTTCTTCGTCCTGGCGGCTGCGGCGCCGATGACGGTGGTCGCGTCGGCGGTGCCGACGGCGTATGCGGTGACCGGGCTGTCGGGGGTGCCGGTCGCGTACGCGGCGACCGCCGCCGTGATGGTGGTGTTCGCGGTCGGCTATGTCGCGATGTCGCGGCATGTGGTCAACGCCGGGTCGATGTACTCGTACGTCGCGCACGCTCTCGGCCCGGCGTGTGGGGTGGCGGCGGCGTTCGTGGCGGTGGTGGCCTACAACCTGATGCAGGTCGGCCTGTACGGGGCGTTCGGTGTCGTCACGGCCGCGACCGTGTCGGCGGTGGCCGGTGTCGGCGTGTCGTGGTGGGTGTGGGCTCTCGCAGGCTGGCTGGCGGTCGCGGTGCTGGGGTTGGCGCGGGTCGACCTCAATGGCCGGGTTCTGGGTGTGCTGCTGGTCGCGGAGATCACCGTGGTGGTGGTCTTCGACACGGTCATGGCCACCCACCCCGCCGCCGGCGGGGGGCTGTCGGTGCACGGGTTGGCGCCGGGGCATCTGGCGGTGCCGGGGATGGCGGCGATCCTCGTCGGCGGGATCGCCGGCTACGTCGGGGTCGAGGCCACCACCGTGCTCGCGGAGGAGACCCGTGACCCCCGGCGGACGGTCGCGCACGCCACCTACACCGCGATCGCTGTCACCGCGATCCTGTATGCGGGGTCGGCGTGGGCGATGCAGACCGCCGCCGGCCCCACCCAGATCATCGCCGCCGCCGCCCGCCATGGGCCGGAGTTGATGTTCGTGCTGGTCGACGGCCACCTCCCACGCCTGATCGTGGACGTGGGTCGGCTGCTGCTGGTGACCAGCCTGTTCGCCGCTCTGTTGGCCTTCCACAACCTGGTCGCCCGCTATCTGTTCGCGTTGGGCCGAGAACAGGTCCTTCCCGCCGCGCTGGGGCGTACCCACGGGCGGACCGGGGCGCCGCGGCTCGGCTCGCTGGCCCAGACCGGCGTGGCTGGCCTGATCATCGCCGGCTACGCGCTGGCCGGCCTGGATCCGATCGTTCATCTGTTCTTCTGGCTGACCGTCACCGGCGGCCTGGGTGTGTTGATCCTGATGACCGCGACCAGCCTCGCCGTCCTCGCATACTTCCGCCACGACCGCCGGGGTGAGTCCCGCTGGTCGACCGCGGTCGCTCCCGGCGTCGCGCTCAATCTGCTGGTGTTCATCCTCGGCGGCACTCTCATCGGTTTCGGTGACCTTCTCAACGCCCCGCCCGGCTCGCCGGCCCGGTGGGCGCTGCCCGGCCTCTACGCCGCCGCCGTCACCGCCGGTCTGGCATGGGCCGCCGTCCTGCACCGCACACGCCGCCACGTCTACGCCACGGTCGGCGCGGGCGCCGACGCCGCCACCCGCACCACCACCCACCCGACCCCCGCCGCACGTAAGGAGATCCGTCGGTGACCACCACCCCCACCACGACCGTGATCCGTGTCGCCGACCGCCACGACATCCCCGCGCTCACGGCGACCCTGGTCGAGGCGTTCGTCGGCACTCCCGACGCCGTCTGGCTCATCCCCGACCCGGCCGAACGCCGACGCGTCTACCAGCGACTCTGCCCGGCGGTCCTCACCCACGCGATGACCTCGGGCGCCGTGTACACCAGCGGCGACCACGCCGGTGCCGCCGTCTGGCTGCCCCACACCGCCGCCCACGACCTCGATCCGCACCACACCGCACTCGTGGACCGGATCGCCGGCCCGCACGCTCCACGGTTCGCCCGCCTCGCCGCGCTCCTGCACGACCACGCCCCGCGCCGCCCGCACACCTACCTCGCCTACCTCGGCGTCACACCCGACCGGCAGCGTCGGGGTGTCGGCACCGCCCTACTCGCGCACCGGCACACCATCTGCGACACCGCCGGCACCCCCGTCCACCTCGTCGCCACCACCACCGACGCCCGACGCCTCTACCAACGGCACGGCTACTACGACACCACACCGACGCCGGTGCACCTGCCCGACGGAGGACCACCCCTGTGGCCGATGTGGCGTCAACCCCGCACCCGCGCTGCCGGCTCCGGCCGGGAGCCGTGACAGCCGTGCCCGCCACCGCCGTACGCAACCCGTTCGACCCATCCGGAGAGGCAAGCCCGGTCATGAGCGACACCGCGCCCACCACGAGGCGGGGCATCGACACCAGCGTCCCGCAGTCCGCCCGGGTCTGGAACTACTGGCTCGGCGGCAAGGACAACTTCGCCGCCGACCGCCAGATCGGAGACCGGATCAGAGCGGCGAACCCGCACATCGCCGAGATCGCGCTGGCGCAACGCGCGTTCCTCGTCCGGGCCGTCACCCACCTCGCCCACGCCGGTGTCCGCCAGTTCCTCGACATCGGCACCGGCCTGCCCACCGCCGACAACACCCATCAGGTCGCCCAGACACTCGCACCCGAATCCCGCATCGTCTACGTCGACCACGACCCCCTCGTTCTCGCCCACGCCCGCGCCCTGCTCACCAGCACCGCGAACGGCGCCACCGACTACATCGACGCCGACCTGACCGACCCCGACGCGATCCTGTCCCAGGCCGCCCGCACCCTCGACTTCGACCAACCCGTCGCCCTGATCCTGCTCGGCGTCACCGCCCACCTCACCGACGACACCCAGGCGTACGCCATCGTGCGCCGTCTCGTCGACGCCGTCCCCGCCGGCAGCTACCTCGCCCTGTGCGACGACACCAACGTCATCCACCCCGCGCCGATGGACGACATGGTCCGCCAGTGGAACGCCAGCGGCGAAAACCCCCGCGTCAACCGCACCCCCGACACTATCGCCGGCTTCTTCCACGGACTCGAACTCCTGGAACCCGGCGTCGTCTCCGTCACCCGCTGGCGACCCGACACCGCCCACACCGTCGACGTCGACGACTTCGGAGGACTCGCCCGTAAACCCTGACCAACATCGACCCACCTGGCCCATGCGCCCTGCCCATCCACCGAACCGCAGACCCCCATCAGCAAGGACGGAGCACCACCCGTGACCATCACACCCATCTACCCGCCCGTGCCAGCACCGGCCCACCCGTCAGCGAGCCTCACCGCTGACGCCATCCTCGCCCTGCACACCCCCGACGACACGCTCATGTGCGCGCAGTGCCGCTTCGAGGGACGACTCACCCCACACCCCTGCACCCACCGTCGATGGGCCGACGCCGTCGACCGCTCCACACCCACCCGCGACACCCTCATCGTCCTCGGACTCCTCGGCCGGCCACCGCAGTTGGCCGGTCCCACGCCCACACCGGACCCGCCGACGGAAGGCACCCCTGATGGCTGACGAAACTCCGCCTGATCAGCGCCGCCGTCACCGCCCCAGCCGAGGCACCGGAGACCGTACGGCCGCCGCTCGGGGCCGAGCCCCGTCAACGGGGGACCCGCCCGCGACCGCCACCGGCTCACCGCCGCGCCCGCGACGTCAACCACGACGACGCCGGGACCATCACCGACTTTCGCTTCCCGACGCCCGGCTGACGCTGGTAGCCCGCTTCACCCCCACCGCCGACAACGGCCCACCCGACGACCCCCCACGGCGACAACACCCTGCGCGACGTCCTCGCCCTGTCCCACGTCGGCCGCGCGGCCCTGCCTCCCCGCGCGGTGTCTGGCCCGGCTCCCTTGCTGATCTGGAGTTTTCACCTGTGCCCAGTTTCATCTTCGATGCTGCCGGCACCGCGCCGCTGCTCATGCACAACGCACGCCTGGTCGATCCCCTCGACACCATCGTGCGGCAGATCCGGCCCATCTCGGCCAAGACGAAGAAGACCGACGACGACCACGCCGAGATCGCCCAGCTGGAATGGCTCGGCGGCCTCTACCACGACCCCGACGTCGGCCCGTTCATCCCGGCACCGAACCTGACCAAATGCCTGATCGAGGGCGCCCGCCTGTCACGCGACGGCAAGAAGGTCGAACGCGGTGTGCTGATCGAAACGATGAAGGTCCCGGTGCTGTACGAGGGTCCCCGGGAACCCGCCGCCCTCTACGCCGACACCCGCCACGTCCACCGCGCCCCCGTCAAGGTCGGCAACGCCCGCGTCATGCGCACCCGACCGGTGTTTCCTCGCTGGCGGTTACAGGCCCGCGGCGTCTACGACCCCGCCGTCATCAACCTGGCCGATCTGCGTAACGCCGCCCACACCGCCGGCGCGTTGATCGGACTCGGCGACGGACGACCCACCTACGGCCGTTTCGTCGGCACCCTCGACGGCACGGACTGACATGGACACCACCCGCCCAACCCCACCCCCGGACGATGACCGCCGACCCGCTCGCCGACCCGGCCAACCGGTCGGCCCAGCCCCCCGATGGCAGATCCTCGCCACCGCCATGTCGCGGCTCCAGCCCGGAGACATCCTCAGCTACGACGAGATGGGACAACTGCTCGACCTCGACCCCGCCGACCACACCGGTGGCCGGCAGGCCATCCACGCCGCCGCCCGCAAAGCCGCGGAGGTGCTGCTCACCCGGCACCGCACGGTGTTCACCGTCGCACGCGGGCGGGGCTACCAGCACGCCCGCCCCGACCAGGTCCTCGACCTCGCGCACCGCCACCAGGCCCGCGCCGTCGCCGAGGTCACCGACGCCCACACCAAGGTCGACACCATCGACCTCACCAGGCTCGACGTGACCACCGCCCGGCTGGTCCAGGCCACCGCCACCGGCCTCGCCCACCAGGCCGCGATGATGCGCCAACTCGACGTCCGCCAGAACCGGCTCGACACCGCGATGGCCGCCCTGCAGCAAATCCCCCGCACCGCTGACGCCCAGACCGAACCCCACCAACCCCGGCACACCCCCGGCGTGTGGGATCGCCGCGACGGCACCGCCCCCTACCAGCAGCCTTCCGTCGTCTCCCGGGTCGACCCGAAGATCACCGAACTCGACACCGGCGGGCGCGGCACACCGCCGCCACTGAACTCCCCACACCCCGAACCCGGGGCGTAGAGGGGGAACCCATGGCACGCCTGCGTCGCGGCGCGCCGAGCCAAGCCGACCGCTCGGCTCGGCAGGGCAGCGCACGGCATGCCAGGGCCATCCAGGGAGGAACACCTCCGGGGTCCGACCCGACACCGGGCCGGACCCCGGAGCCCCCACCAGCCACGACGACCCGAACCAGCACAACCTCAGCCCGCCCAGCCGGCCGCCCGCCGAGGTGATGCCGCCGGCATCAGAATCCGGCACCCCACGAGGTTCCAGTGACTCCACCCCAGCCGGCGACCACAGATGCGCCGTAGCGCCCTGACCGCCCGGCTCGCCCGCATGCGCGACAGCCAGGTCCGTGCCCCGGGCCGGCGACCACCGGGTCGAGATCGTCGACCCCGACCCCGACTGCGACCGCATCGTCATCGGCGGCGACCGCCACCGGAGCAGACACGACACCGGCCGACCCGGCCGGCAGGCACGAAAAGAGCGAGCAGTGATCGACATCGCCCTGTTCAACTACCACAACGGCGGCCGGACGCCGGACGGCCGCTACGACTTCACCCGGCTCCAACAAGCGTTCGCCGACGTTACCGCGGCGCCCGCCCTGATCCTGTTCTGCGAGGCGAGCCGCTACCGCGACAACGCCGGCGCGGCGAAGTACGCCGCCGCCGAGGCCCTGTCGGACCAACTCGGTGTCCCGTACGTCGCCGAGCTGGGCTCGATGCGACGCGGACCGATGCCACCCGCCATCTTCTACAACCCGGACCTGCTGATACTGCGCCGCTGGTGGAACCCCGACGACCCCGGCGTGTTCGACGACCAACGCAACGTCGCCCGGTTCGCCCTCCGCGACAGCGCACGAGCACGCGATCACCGGCGAGAGTTCCTGGCCTTCGTGCACCACTTCGAACCCCTGTCCGGTGACGCCCGGCTCGAGGAAGCCCGACGCGTCAGCCGCTACGGCAGCACCGAACCGCTACCGGTCATCGGCGGAGGCGACCTCAACGGCACCGCGTCCGGCGACCACCTACCGCAGCGGGACTGGACGGCCGCCACACCCAACCAGCGCACCCACAAAGGCACGCTCCGGCCTGACGGCACGTGGGGGCCGGACACCCGCGCGGTCGACCACCTCATCGGCGAATGGGACACCACCACCCGGCAGCGCAACAACGGCTCCGGGCTGCACTCCGTCGCCGAAATGGCATGGCGTGCCGATCCCACCCAGCCGATCGCGCCGACCGTCAACCCCGGCATCGACCCGGGCGGCGGTCTGCTCATCGACTGGCTCCTGGCCAACGACGCCATGACACCCCACGTCCTGCCCGACACCTACCGCGTCCACCTACCCGACCCCGGCCAGCCGCCGCCATCGGACCACCGGCTGGTCACCTGCTCCCTCACCCTCGACACCCCTCCTCGCCAGGAGCGGCGATGAACCCCACCGCCAGCGGACGGGGCTTCCTCGCCGCGTGTCTGGCCGCCACCGTGCTCGTGGCCGTCGCCGGCGGGTGCGGGACCGACACCGAGGACCCGCGGCCCGACCCGACCCCGCCGTATGACGAGATGCCCATCAACCTGTGCAGCCGGCTGCGGTCGGAGGACCTTTTCCGGCGATTCGGGCTCACCCTCGCTCCCGCCCGGGACCACCACACGACCTACAGCGTGGTACGGACCCACTGGTTTGCGAACTGCACCTTCGTCGCCCACGCCACCAACGGGCGTCTCACCACCAAACTCGACGCATTCGAACCCGTCGGCGGAATACACATCCGGGTCTACGACCACGTGCCAGGCGCGGTCGAGGCGTACAACCAGGACGCCGCCCGCTACATCGACCTGCGGGACGACACCACACCCGGCACCACCACCGCCGACCGCACCGTCCGGTGGGAGGACAGCGGAATATCGTTCGAAACCGTCGAAGACCCCGACGCGAACAGCACCACCGGCGGCGGCCTCGGAGCCACCCAGATCGACATCACCCACCTCGCCCGCGACGAGAACCTAGTCGTGACGACGTACGTGCAGGCGCTGACACCCACCGCGGAGACGGACACCGCGCTCACGCTCCTGCACGACCTCACCGACACGCTGACCGACCAGACAGCCAGACGCCTCGGCCGCTAACCAGACAGGCCAACCCGACCGGACCGGAAGGCGACCCAATCGCACCCGGGCCACAGTCATGGACACAGCCCAGGTTGCGGGTGAGTCCATGACGGCAGGAACACGACCTGTACCCGCGGGATCTGGAGTGGCCATCCGCGCTCGGCAGCACTCAGGCAGAAGACCGGTGCCGGCGGCATCAGCCCGACGCGCCGCCACTGCGGCGGCGGCCCACCAGCCCACCAGCCCGCCAGCCTCCGCCGCCGGTCACGCGGCCCGACCGGCCGATGTAGGGGAAGGAGGACGTTTGACCGCGGTGATGGTGGACTACCACGGCCACCGCGAGCCGTTGCCCGACCCGGTCCGCGCCGCCGAGTCGTTCGCCGATCAGGCTGAGTCGATCATGGCCCACGGTGGAACCGGCCAGACCATCTGGATCGGCCCCATGGGCGGGCCAGCTCAGCTGCGGATCGACGTCGACACGCGCGTCAACCGGGCCGCGGTGTGCTGGCTCCCGGACGGCACACGGGGCATCGAGCACGAACCCGGCGGCCCGATCACGGTTGTCGAATCGCCCGATTCCGGCCTGGTCACCGTGCCCGCCATCCTGGCCCGGGCCAGTGTCGCCGCCGCCGGCCGCGCCGTCGCCGAATACACCGCCACGGGCCGCCGGCCCACCTGCCTCACCTGGCAGACAGAGCACCAACGACCAGGGTGATGCCGGCAGGGGTCGGGGGCGGCGCGATCGACTCTTGCGGGAGATCGACATGGAGATGGTGCCGCGCCGCCCGAGCGCAGCATATGGCAGGCTGCGTTGAGCACCTCGGGCTCACAGCCGTTCGGGTCCACCAGCCCCGCCCGGCACACGGGGCGTTGCGGCGGTGGTGGTGTCGAGACGGGTGGTCCTGCCGGTGTTTCGGCGCTGTGGGGACCGTCGCCTCCTTCGCGGTCAGGATCTGGGTTGCGGGACCCGCTACGGAAGGTGACATGTGTCGGCGGCCCGGGCGGGCTGGCGTCTGCCCGGGCCGGGGGAGTGCCGGCCGTCGGCGACACCTACTTCCGACACCGGTCCGGAGTCACGCTGCGGCGCCTGTCCCCAACTGGGGGTGGGAGATCCGGTCGGCGTGTGTGCCGTCCCGTGTTATGCCGCCTTGGGGCGGTTGCGGCGGGGGACGAGCCGGGTCGTCGCCGCCGCGGTGGTCTTCTTCAGTTCAGCGAGGACGGAGGTGTAGGTGTCGGCGGTCAGGTTGTAGGAGGAGTGGCCGAGGGTGTCCTGGATTTCCTTGATGGTTGCGCCGGTGGCGAGCATCAGGGTCGCGGCGATGTGGCGCATGTCGTGGAACCGGACGGGCGGTAGTCCGCTGCGTTCGACGAGTCGGTCGAACCGGTAGGCGACTGTTTCCGGGTGCCAGGGTTGGCCGTCGCGTTTGCGGACGAAGAAGACGTCGGTGTCGGCCCAGGCGTCGCCGGCGACGATCTTCCATCCCGCGCGGCGCGTCAGGTAGGTGCGCAGGCTGGTCACGGTTTCGTCGCTGAGGTCGACGACCCGGTCCCCGGCTGCCGACTTCACGCCCTTCTCGATGACCTGGTAGCCGACGCTGGTGCGCTGGCTGGTGATGGTGATCGCGGCGGCTTCCAGGTCGACGTCGTAGTCGTGCAGACCGCAGAGTTCTCCCCGGCGGGGGCCGCGGTGGATGGCCAGGTCGAACAGCGCGTACAGCTCGGGCTCGTCGGTTTCGGCGAGGTCGAGGAACTCGCCCACCTGTGCTGGTGTCCAGACCATGACCGGGCTGGGCCGCTGGCCGGTGCGGCGCCACCGGTTGACCGCCGCGTCCGTCCACAGGCGGGGCTTCGGTGGTTTTCCCGATTTGAGTTCGACTGACTCGGCCGGGTTCCGGTCGATCAGGCGGTGGTGGTAGAGACGGCGGGCGTCGTTGAGCGCCTTGCGCAGGGTCGCGAGGATCCGCTGTTGGCTGGCGTCGCCGACGGTCCGGATTCCTTTGACCGCGTCGCGGACCTCTTTCACCTGGCTGGCCTTGGCGGTGAGGATTTCGGCGTTGCGGGACTCGATCGCGGTGAAGACCATCTCGATGTGCGCCGCGGTGAGGTCCTGCAGCGCGACCTGCCCGAGGTGGGGTGCCCAGTACTTTGTGATGTGGTCCTGGTAGCTGCGTCGGGTGGCGGGTTGCAGTTTCGTGCGGCCCTTGATCCATTCGGCGAGGTAGTCGCCGAGGGTGAGCCTGTTATCGGCGGGTACGTCGGCGCGGACGCGTCGGGCCATGTCGTCGCGGTCGGGCAGCGGCTGGTGGGGTTTGACCGCCTGCAGCGTGTCGGCGATCTGCCGGCGCAGGGTCTCGTCGCGGCCGGCGAGGTCGAGCAGCGTCCGGGCGTGGTCGCGTTCGTCGGCGGCGCTTTCGCGGGTGTCGAAGCCGCTGCGGCGTAGTTGCCGCCGCCTGCCTGCGGCGTCGAGGGGGAGTTCGAGCTGGTAGCGCCAGCTGCCGTGGTGGGGGTTCCAGCCGTTGCCGCGGCGCAGTTTGGGGCATTGGGCGCCGAGGCGTTTGCCGTTGTGTCGGCAGCTGCAGCGTTTGGTGATGGATCCGTCGGCCATGACGGGTGTCCTCCTTGCCGACACCCGGCCGGGCATCGGATTGTCGGGTGCCTGTTGGGTGGTGATCGACGCTCGGTTCGGCGGCGTGATCAAGTCGCGGGCGGCGGCGGGGGAGGGGCGTCGGTGGGGACGCCGAGGGCGGTCAGGATCGCGGTGACGGAAACCCGGTAGCGGGACCCGACCCGGAGGACGGGAACGGGGAGCCGGTCGGTGCGGGCGAGTGCGTAGGCGCTGCTGCGGGACATGCCGAAGATCGCGCCGGCGGTCGCGACGTCGGTGACGGCCCCGAGGGAGCGGATGCGGTCGACGGTCCAGACCGGCGGGGGAGCCGGCTTGTCCGCGGCGGTGGCGGGGGATGCGTCGTTCATGATCTGTCCTTGTCGAACGGGAGGGAGGGGCCCGCCACCGTGGTGGCGGCGGGCCCTCTGCGGGTGGGTCGGGTCATGGTGAGGTGGTGCGGCGAAGGGGAAGGCGGGCGTCACCGAGACGCGGCCCTGGTCGGAGCCGGGGCGCCGGTTCGGGCGGTGTGGTCAGGGAGTCCGACTGGGCGGGTCGGGTGCGGCCCACCGGTGCGGGCACAGCAGCAGCCGCAGCGCGGCGGCCGCTTGGTGGGGGACGACGCCGTTGCCGAGGATCCGCAGCGCGCCGGTGCGGGGTATCGCGAGGGTCGGGTCGGTGACGTGGCCGTCGTTGAGGCCCATGAGCCATTCGACGAACGGCGGGGCCAGGACGGGTTTGTCGTGTCGGCCGGGTTGGGTGGGTTCGGGGACGCGGCGGCCGAGCAGCTGTTCCCAGCGGGCCACCGCTGGGGCGTAGGCGCCCCACCGGTCGGTGTCGGGTTGGCCCAGCCGGGCGACGGTGGTGCGCAGGTCGGCGCCGCCGTCGCCGTGTCGGCCGGGTCCGCGTGCGTCGGAGGCGCGGGGGGTGGGCAGGGTCCGGTCCGGCACCCGTGCGGCCGCCGACGGCAGGGTGAGGTCGCCGCGTGATCCGCGCTGCCCCGGGCTGCCCTTGGTGCCGTCGGAGGCGCGTGGGGTGGGGAGCAGTATCTGTGACAGCGGTGGCCGCCACCCGGTCCCGGCCCGCCGGCCCGGGGTGCCGGTGTCGCTGGCCCTCGGTGTCGGCAGTAGCTGCGGGGCGGCGCCGGACTGTCGGTCGTTCCCGGCCTGCAGGGACGCGTCCGGCCCGTGTGGTGTCGGGTGCGGAGTCGGTGGGAGGTGGTGGTGGCGGGTGCCGGCCGGTTCGATCAGGTCGGGTAGTCCGTACTGGTGGCCGGGGCCTTTGCCGTCACGGGCGCACGGGGTGGGCAGTGTCGGTGCCTCCTCGTTCGGTGGGTGTGGCCAGCAGGAACAGGCGGTCTCTGCGGTGGGGTGCGCCGATGTCGGACGCGCGTAGGCATAGCCAGCGCGTGTCGTACCCGATCTCGGCCAGGTCGGTGTGGACGACGTCGAGTCCTCGGCGGAGGAGGGCGGCGACGTTCTCCACGAAGACGAGCCGTGGTCGTAGTACGCGAACGGCTGCGGCGATGGTTGTCCACAGGCTGCTGTGGATACCGGTGATGCCGGCGCGTCGGCCGGCGTTGGAGATGTCCTGGCAGGGGAAGCCGGCGGTGACGATGTCGACGGGCGGGACGCGGGTCCAGTCGATGGTGCGGATGTCGCCGAGGTTCGGCACGTCGGGCCAGTGGCGGTTAAGGACGGTGGTGGCGTGGCGGTCGGTATCGGCGTACCAGGTGAGGTGGCCGCCGAGCACCAGCTCGACGGCCAGGTCGAGGCCGCCGTAGCCGGTGCACAGCGATCCGATCCGCGATCCGGTGGGAGGGTCACCGATCACCCCACCTCCCCACGGCCGGCTTCCTCGTGGGGCGGGTCGTGGTGGGGGCAGGTCCACGGCCCGCAGCCCGGGACGTCGGGCTGAGGGCGTGGGCGCAGGACCACCTCGTCGAGCGGCACCCGTTGCCGGTGCAGGAAGAACTCCCCGCGTAGTGGACGCCCTTGGGCGTTGGCCCGGGCGGAGCCGTTGCGGACCGCCGTGTCGAATGCGACCGCGTCTGCCCACTCCTGCGGGCTGTCGGCCTTCAGACGAGCCCAGAAACGGTCGTCGTGGAACGGGCATCCCACGCAGGACGACTTGGGGGTGTCGGCGTAGCCGTTGTCGGCTAGGAAGCGGAGGCAGTCGGTCCGCCGCCAACCGAGGTCGAGCAGCGGGAACACGTTGCGCATGTAGGCGACGTCGGAATCGCGTGCCCGGCCGATCTCGTCCAGGCTGATCCCGATCGCCATCTCTGCCCGCACCCCGGCCGGCACGCGTGCGGGGTGCGGGTGGCCGAGCCGGCGCCGTACCTCCGCCTTGATGGGTTTGATCTTGTACTCGCTGGTGCACTGCCGGCGGGCCATGCCCCGTTGACCGTCCGGGCCGAGGGTGAACAGCGGCATGGAGGCGAACCGGTGGTCGGGGTCGAGCGCGTCGGCGCGGATGTCGCCAGCTGAGACCCGTATGACGTCGATCCCGGCCTGGCGGGCGACGCGGGTCAGCCGGTCGAGATGCCGGTAGACGGCCGCCGGCTCCCACGACGTGTCCGCGAAGATGGCCGCGTCGAACCCGGGAATCCTGCCCTGGACGGCCAGGAGCAGCAGCGTCGTGCTTTGCACGCCGGCGCCGAGGGACAGGTAGCGGCGGGTGGCTGTGGTCACGCCACCACCCCGCTTCCCGGATCCGGATACGGGCGCCCGGGCTCGTCGGAACCCGCTGTGCTCTGTGGCTTGGCCAGGACGAGGACGTCCTCGTGGGCGATGAGGTGCATCGGCACCCCGGCCTGGCGGGCCTTACGCACGGCGGAGAGTTGGAAGAAGCTCGGGCGGGCGATCAGCCGCCCGCCGCGGACGGCGGCGAGCAGCGCCACGCACCGCTCGACCGGGACGAGCCCGGCGGCGACGCCGGCGCCGATGACCGCCGACGGCAGGTCGACCAGTTCGCCGCGTTTGCGCCACGGCCGGGCGGTGACCACGACGATCCCGCCGGGCTTGAGCAGGGCGGCGCAGCCGGCGAGGATCTCGGTGAAGCCGTCGGCCAGGCCGGGGAGGTCCCGGTAGGCGAGGTTGCCCTTGTCGGTGCCGTCGTTGTAGGTGTTGTCGGACTTGTGTACGCCGGCGCCGGCCTGTGGGCGGACCAGGCCGTGCACGGTCGGCCCGTACGGCGGCGAGGTCACGACGAGGGACGCCTGCCCGTGCAGGGCGGCCGGCAACAGGCTGGTGATGCGGGTGGCGTCACCACGCACGACCGACGCCCGGCCGGTGGCGCCGTGGCGGTGGGCGTGGGCGACGTTGGCGTCGGCGATGTCGCTCCACCTGCTTTCGTACTCGACGCCGATGGCGTCCCGGCCGAGGTGGACGGCTTCGACGAGGGTGGTGCCGATGCCGCACATCGGGTCGAGCACGAGGTCGCCGGGTCGGGTGTAGGAGCGGACGGCGTGGGCGGCGATCGCGGGCAGCATCCGGGCGGGGTGTGTGACCGACTGGGGCACGTAGCGGCCGCGTCGTTGGACCGGGCCGGTGGATTGGGCGGTCGCCCACACCGACAGGCCCTGCGGCGACACCGCCGGCCTCTGTCCCCGGCCCTGGCCCTGTCCCGGGTTCCGGCCGGCGTCGTCGCCGGTGTTGGTGGTGGGTTCAGGCACGCCGCTCACCGCCCCGCTGGGTGGTGAAGACGAGCAGGTCGGCGTGGACCTTGACGTGGAGGACGAACTCCCGTGCGTGGGTGGCGCGGGCGAGGGACAGCAGTTCCTCGTCGGTGGCGTGGTAGGTGAACCGGTCGCCGTCGGTGTCGGCGGCGACCGCGACGATGTGCTGCAGGTAGCCGAGCCCCGCGCTGGTGGCGGCGTCGACGACGGGGGTGAAGTCCTGCGGGGCCGCGGCGACGCCGGCGGGGGCACCGGCGACGAGGACCAGGCAGCCGCCGGGGCGCAGCAGCCGGCCGCAGGCGGTGAGCAGTCCGCCCAGCCGGGCCAGGTTCGCGGTGTCGTCGCGGGTGTGCAGGGGCCAGGTGGCGACGACGAGACTCGTACGCGGTTGCGGGTTGTCGTCGCCTGGCGGGGTGGTCGGGTCGTCGCCGGGTAGCGGGGCGGGGTCGGTGAGGTCGTCGCCGAACCACACCCCCGCCTCACCGGACCCGTCCAGGTCAGGACCGCCCGGGTCGGGGTGGTCGTCGGATGCCGGAGCCGGTGGTGGTGTCGGTGGGCCGATGGCCAGCCTCGCCGGCCTGGTGAACCGGGCCGGCAGGTGGGGGCGTCCACCACGCTGGCAGGCCGCGGTCAGCGTGTGGGTGTCGGTGAGGTCGACGACGGTGTCGCCGGGCCGGCTGTAGGCGGCGACGAGCCGGTACGCCAGCCGGCGGGTGATGGTCGTGTGCTGGTCGTCGCCGCTGCGGGCGGTGCGCCAGACGGTGATCGGCACCGGCGGGTCACCGGCGACCACATCGATCGGAGGGACGTTCGGGTTGCCGCCCGGGTGGGCGGGCTGCGGCGTGGAGTGCTCGCTCATGTGGTGTCGGCTCCGCGCCGCGCCGTGATGCGCTGACATCCCCGAACCGGCGCGTGTGGGCTGTGGCGAACATCCGCCGCGCTCACAGGCGCTCACAGACGTCGATCAGATGTGTCGACCGCCGGCCTCGGTCGTGCCTTGGCCGGTCCGAGGCCCGTGCCCGGGGTGTCGCGGCTCCCCGAGGGCCGGTCTGCGGCGGTCCGGCCGGTCGGCCCTGGTGGTGGCCGGCATTGCCGCGCGGATGCCGGGTTCCGGCCTGCTGCGCCCGGCGACGGGCGGGGGTGGGCGGCCGCTGTCAGCGGGACGGGGTGTGTCCGGTGGACCAGGCCTTTCCTGTAGGGGTGAGCTGCTGTCAGGGCGGTGCTGGTTCTGTCAGCAGGGGTCGTGTCAGCGGTGACAGAGGACCGGCTGCTGTCACCGGCGGGGCGGCCGCTGACAGCGGCGGGGGTGACAGAGGACTGTGAGCGGGCCGTCGTGTCACAGGGCGTCGACGACCGGGGTTGGCGCGTGACGCGGGTCGCGGACCGCAGCGGGGTGGCAACGGGCAGCGGTCGGTGTTCCTGTCAGCGTGTCACAGGGCAGGTCAGGCCTCGGGTGACAGTGCGGCGCCGCCGCCTGGGCCGTGGGTGCGGGGGTGGCCGGGGACGGCTGTCCGGGCGGTGGCCGGGGCGGCGCTGTCAGTGGTGTGTGAGCCCGTTGTGGCGGAATCGGTGGCGCTGTTCGTCGCGGCGTGACCCGGTGGACGGCACCAGGTTCCGTTTCTGTCAGGGGAGTGTTGACATGAGTGTGTCCGACACGGGTTGGCCGACGTCGGCTCTTGACGCGGCGGGGGCCGCGTTCGCGGCGTTGACGTGTGAGCCGGATCCGCCGCTGGTTCTCGACTGCGCGGCGTTCGCCGCTGACACGGGTCTGCCGCGGCGGGTGATGCCGCTGTCCGAGGTGCGGGACTGGCTGCTGCGGCGCCCGCGTGCCTACACGGCGCGGGATGAGGTGTGGCGGGAGGTGGTCCGCCGTGCCCGGCTCGACGGGCCGCACTGGGTGGTGGGCGCGGTCGGGATGGCGTTGCCGGCGTTGCGGCGGTACGCCGCCGCGCTGTGCCGGGGCTACGACGGGGATCCGGCGGATGTGGACGCGGAGATCCTGACCGGGTTCCTGGCCGCGGTGCGCGACCGGGTGGACGTGGCCGGGCCGGCGCCGTACGCGGGCCTGGTCAGGGCGGCGTGGCGGGCGGGGCGGGATCTGCGGTTGCGGCAACGCGGGTACGTGCCGGTGGAGGACATCGACCAGGTGGTTCCGGGTCCGCGGGCGCCGCGGGTGCCCTACGGGCATCCGGACCTGCTGGTACGGCGGGCGGTGATCCTCGGTGTCGTCGACGCCCGGGACGAGCAGGCCTACATCGATGTGCGGCTCGGCCGCCGGGCGGTCGAGCCGATCGCGGCCGGGATGGGGGTCAGCGTGGACGCGCTGCGGATGCGGCTGACGCGGATCGACGGGCGCCTGGCCGAGGCGTTGGCGGACGGGCTGCTGAGCGGGGTGGCGTCGCCGGAGACGATGGCTCGGCTGCGTCGTCGTGGTCGACGCCGGCCCGGTCGTGGCCCGGTCGGGCGGCGTGGCACCGCCGAGGCGGCCGCCTGATTCCTCGTCTGCCGGCGGTGTGATGGCCGCGTCCGATGCGATGTCGCGTCGGGCGCGGCCGTCTTCCGTGTTCGGACGAGGCCGGACCCCTCGTGGCGGGGTGTCCAGGCTGGTCGGGTCGGAACGGGTCGGCCGGCGGGTGGTGGCCGGGGGCCGTGTGGCACCGGCCGATGGAGGAGGAGGACGGCCCTGGTCGGTGTGAGGGTTCTGCGAGTGCGGCGGGTGTTCGCCGGGGCTCACAGCGGCCGGTTCGGGGGTGTGGGACCGCTGGTCCGTACCGGCCGCTGGTCCCGCCCGCCGCCGGGCAGTTGTGGGGGGAGCGGACGCGATCCCGTGTGCCTCGGGTGCCGCGCCACCGATGCGCTGACACCACATTGATGACCGTGACCCACCCCGTGAGGGAGGACGAGCTCCTCCCCGGGGCCCACGGTTCGCCTGCTCCGTTCATCTTCGCCCGGCGGCGGTCCTGTCCCGACCGCTGTCGAGTCGCCACTCCCCTTTTGTTGTGGGGGCGTGGCGGGAGGTGACCACGATGTCCCGCAACCCACATCACATTCCACGAGCCCGACTGTTCCGTCGCCGCGCGCTGCGCGTGGCCGTGCCGCTGGCCGCTGTCGGCGTCGCTCTCGCCGTTCCCGCCGCCGCGTACGCCGACGCGGGCGGCGCCGTCCTGCTGGCGGCGAACTCGCTGCCGGTGGTGATCGCCAACCTGCGGAACTGGATCATGGGGATCCTCGCCGCGGTCGCCACCCTGTTCCTGGTCCTGGCCGGCGTGTACTGGGCCACCGCCGGCGGTGACCCGTCGCAGGTCGAGCGGGCCAAGTTCGCCTTCCGTAACGCGTTGCTCGGTTACGGCCTGGCGGTGCTCGCCCCGGTCCTGCTGCAGGTCGTCCGAGGCGTCGTCGGGGGCTGAGCGCGGTGTTGCTGACAGGTCCCGTCTTCGACGCGATGATCGCGTGGTTGACCGAGGCGGTCCTGGCCTGCGTCGTCGCGGTCTTCGACGTCATCACCGGGGTGCTGCTGACCACACCGCAGGTCACCTCGATGCCGCAGGTGCGGGCCCTCACCGGCCGGTCGGTGTGGATCGTCGACTCGGTCTTCCTGATGGTGTTCGTCGCCGCCGGTGTCCTGATCATGGCCGGCGGCGGCGGCGAACAGTCCCGGTACACGGTCAAGGACCTGCTGCCCCGGCTGGTCGTCGGGTTCACCGCCGCGCACTTCTCCCAGCTCGTCTGCGCCCAGCTGATCGACCTCGGTAACGCGGTGACCGGGGCGGTCAGCGACGGCGCCTACGACGGCGACGGCGCGCTCACCGCGATCCACACCCACCTCACCGCCGCCGCCGCGAACCACACCGTTCCGCTGCTGTTCCTGATCCTGGCCGCGGTCATCGCCGCGCTGGCCGCGGCGGCCGCAGTCCAGATGATCGGCCGGTTCGTGGCGCTGATGGTGATGACCGCCGTCGCGCCGCTGGCCCTGGCCTGCCACGCCCTGCCGCAGACCGACCCGGTGGCCCGGTTGTGGTGGCGTTCCTACACCGGCTGCCTGACGATCCCCGTCGCGCAGGCGTTCCTGCTCACCGCGGGCGAGCAGATCCTGCTCGACCCGGCGGCGGCGCTGCCCGTGCCGGTCGACCCGGGCGGCACCGTCAACCTGCTCGTCGTGGTGGTGCTGCTGTGGACCACCGTCAAGATCCCCGGGCTGATGGCCCGCTGGGCCGGCCAGAGCCGACGCGGCATGACCACCCTCGGCGCGGTCGTCGTGGTCCAGCAACTCGCCCGCGCCGTTCCCGGCCTGAACACCCTCCGAAGGAGTATCCGATGACCCGACCCGATCCCGACGAGCCGACCGTCACGGCGCGGATGCCCGCCGACGTCGACGCCCCCGACAAGGTCGCCTACGGGCTGACGTTCCACCAACTGGCGATCGTCGCCGCCGCCGCGTTGATCTTCTACTGCCTGTGGCAGGCGCTGCACGACACCGTCGCGGCCCCCGTCCTCGTCGCCGCCGGGGTGCTGATCGGCGGGCTCGCCGCCGGGGTGGCACTCGGCCGCCGCGACGGCCTGCCGCTGGACGTGTGGCTGGCGCACGCGGTCCGCCACACCCGCGCCCCCCGGTCGCTGTCCACCGCCTCCACCGGCGACGGCGCCGTCCCGGACTGGGTCGACGTCCCCCGGTCCCGGCGGCTGCCGCTACCGGCGCCGCTGCGGCTGCCCGCCGACGCCATCGACGACGACGGGCAGATCAGCCTCGGCGGCGCCCGGGCGACGATCGTCGGCACCGCCACCGTCAATCTGGCGCTGCGCACCCCCGGCGAGCAGGCGGCGTTGATCGACGGCTGGGGGCGGTGGCTCAACAGCCTCTCCGCCCCCGTCCAGATCGTCGTGTCCGCCCAGCCGGTCGACCTCGCCTCCCACAGCCGGGCCCTCGCCGCCGCCGCGCACACCCAGCCGCACCCGCGGCTGACAGCGGCGTGCGCCGACCACGCCGCGTTCCTCGCCGACCTCGCCGTCCGACGCGACCCGCTGCGCCGTCAGATCCTGGTCGTCAACCGCGCCCCCGGCGCGGAAGCCGGCCCCCACGCCGGGGGGGGGCGGGGCGACGAAAACAT
>NZ_JBSWXD010000088.1:0-27305 GCF_056160425.1 Micromonospora sp. ABR4_055 | reverse complement strand
CCCCCCCCCCCCCCCCCCCCCCCCCCCCCCCCCCCCCCCCCCCCCCAAAAAAAAAAACCCCCCCCCCCAGATAACCGGCTGTGTTTTGGGGGCGGGGAGAGGGGGAGAAGAGACAGCTCACGGCCCGGGCCGCGGCCACCGGAACCGGCCTGGCCACCGCCGTCGGACTTGCCGTCTCCGTCGCCGCGCCACTCGGCCGGCGGCTGGCCCGCAGGGTATCCCCGACATGAGCACCGACCAGGCTGGGGAGCCCTCACCGGCGACCAGCGGGCCCGGTCCGGACGCGGCAGCCGGACTGCGGTTCGGGTACGGCACCAACGGCTTCGCCAACCATCGGCTGGGCGACGCGCTGGCGCTGCTCGCCGACCTCGGCTACCAGGGTGTCGCGCTCACTCTCGACCACGACCACCTCGACCCGTACGCCGCCGGTCTGCCCCGCAAGGTGGCCCGGGTCGCCGAGCAGTTGCGGGAACTCGACCTCGCGGTCGTGGTCGAGACCGGCGCGCGGTACCTGCTCGACCCGTGGCACAAACACGCCCCGACCTTGCTGCACGACACCGCGTCCCGCCGGATCGACTTCCTGCGCCGGGCGGTCGCGATCGGCGCCGACCTGGGTGCGGAGGCGGTCTCCTTCTGGTCCGGGGTGCGCCCGGCCGCCGTCGACGACGCCACCGCCTGGGACCGGCTGGTCGCCGGCTGCGCGACGGTCGTCGAGGCAGCCGACGCCGCCGATGTCACCCTCGGCTTCGAACCCGAGCCCGGGATGCTGGTGGCCGACATCGCCGACTGGCGGCGGCTGCGCGACGCCCTGGGCCGTCCGGCCCGGTTCGGCATAACCCTCGACATCGGACACTGCCGGTGTCTGGAGCCGGTGCCGGTGCCGCAGTGTGTCACTGACGTGGCCGCACACCTGGTCAACGTTCAGATCGACGACATGCGCCGGGGCGTGCACGAGCACCTCGAGTTCGGCACCGGGGAGATCGACTTCCCGCCGGTGCTGGCCGCCCTCGACGCCGCCGGTTACCGGGGTCTGGTCGCCGTCGAGCTGCCCCGGCATTCGCATGCCGCCCCGGCGGTCGCCGCCCGGTCCATCGAGTTCCTCCGGTCAGCCGAACTCCACGCTCACTCGGGATCGGCCCGTACGGCATCAGCCGGCACAGGATCGGCCCGTACCGCCGCTGAAGGAGGCCAGCCGTGAACCGACCCGCCCAGCCCGACGACGACCCTGCCGACGTCGCCGGCCGACTCGCCGACGCGCTGTCCGGCGTACCCGATCCGGACTGGCTCGCGCAGGCGCGGAACCGGATCGTCACCGACCGGGCCAGCCTGCCGATGCTGTTCGCCAGCGCAGGCCGCCGCTGCGGCCGGGCCGAGCTGGCTGCCGTACCGGGATGGTCGGCCGACGAGGCCGCCCGGGTACTGCTCCTCGTCGACCTGGCCACCGTCACGACTGAAGCGGAGCTGGCCGCCGCGGTCGCCGACTGCTACCACCACGGTGACGCCGCCGAGCGTCGGGCGGTGCTCAAGGCGCTGCCGCTGCTGCCGGTCGGTGACCGGGCGGTGCCGCTGCTCGACGACGCGATCCGGACCAACGACACCCGGCTGCTGGCCGCCGCGCTCGGCCGCTACGCCCGCCACCTCGACCAGCAGGCGTGGCGTCAGGCGGTGCTCAAGTGCGTCTTCACCGGCGTGTCGCTGGCCGCGGTGCACGACCTCGACGCCCGCGCCGACGCCGAGTTGCTGATCATGCTCGCCGGACTGCACGACGAGCGGGCCGCCGCCGGCCGGAACCTGCCGGACGACGCGCTCGCCCTGCTGCGGCGGCTGCGCGCCGTGGCAGACACCACCACCCGACAGGAGGGGTGAATGCGCATCTTCGACCCGCACATCCACATGACCTCACGGACCACCGACGACTACCGGGCGATGGCCGACGCCGGGGTCCGGGCCCTGGTCGAACCGGCGTTCTGGCTCGGCCAGCCGCGCACCAACGTCGGCTCGTTCGTCGACTACTTCGACTCACTGCTCGGCTGGGAGCCGTTCCGGGCCAGCCAGTTCGGCATCCGGCACCACGCCACGATCGCGCTGAACCCGAAGGAGGCCAACGACCCCCGCTGCGCCGGCGTGCTCGACGTACTGCCCCGCTACCTGGTCAAGGACGGGGTGGTGGCGGTCGGCGAGATCGGCTACGACTCGATGACCCCGGCCGAGGACGAGGCGTTCGCCGCCCAGCTGGCGCTGGCCCGCGCGCACGAGCTGCCGGCCCTGGTGCACACCCCGCACCGGGACAAGGCCCGGGGCACCGAACGGACCCTGGCGGTGGTCGCCGAGTCCGGCATCGACGCCGGCCGGGTGGTGGTCGACCACCTCAACGAGGTGACGGTCGGGGTGGTCAAGGAGTCCGGCTGCTGGATGGGCTTCTCCATCTACCCGGAAACCAAGATGTCGCCGCCGCGGATGGTGGAGATCCTCAAGCAGTACGGCCCGGAGCAAATCCTGGTCAACTCGGCCGCCGACTGGGGCCGGTCGGATCCGTTGCTGACCCGGACCACCGGCGAGGCGATGCTGGCCGCCGGATTCAGCGCCGACGACGTAGACCGGGTGCTGTGGCGCAATCCGGTGGAGTTCTACGGCCAGTCCGGCCGGCTCGACCTGAGCGACGTCGCCGCCACCGCACCGACCTTCGAAGGCAGCTCGATCATGCGGGGCGGTGGCTGATGCGCCTGCACGACCGGCGGCGGCGCACCGTCCACCTCAGCTACTGCACCAACGTGCATCCGGCCGAGGACCTCGACGGAGTGCTCAGCCAGCTCGGCACGTACGCGGTGCCGGTCCGGGACCGGCTCGCCGCCGACCCGCTCGGCCTGGGTCTGTGGTTGGCCGCACCGGCTGCCGCTGCGCTGGACGCCGACCCGGCCGCCCGGCGCCGGCTACGGGCCGCACTCACCGAGCGCGGCTTGGAAGTGGTCACCCTCAACGGTTTCCCGTACGAGGCGTTTCAGGCGCCGGTGGTCAAGCACGCCGTGTACCACCCGGACTGGGCCGATCCGCGCCGGTTGGACTACACCCTGGCACTGGCCCGGATCCTGGCCGACCTGCTGCCCGACGACGTCGAGCGCGGCTCGATCTCCACGTTGCCGCTGGCCTGGCGGGAGCCGTGGGACACCGAGCGGGCCGATGCCTGCGCCCGGATGCTGGACCGGCTGGCCGCCGGCCTGGCCGACGTCGAACGGGACACCGGCCGTACCGTCCGGGTCGGCTTCGAACCTGAACCGGGCTGCGTCGTGGAGACCACCGCTCAGGCCGCCGAACAGCTGGCCCGGGTGGACACCGAACGGCTCGGCGTCTGCGTCGACCTGGCCCATCTCGCCTGTGCCTGGGAGGAGCCGGTCGCCGCGGTCGGTCGGCTGCGGTCCGCCGGGCTACCGGTGGTCAAGGTCCAGGTGTCGGCCGCGTTGGAGGTCTCCGATCCGGTCCGGGACCGGTCCGCGATCGCCGGGTACGTCGAACCACGGTTCCTGCACCAGACCCGGTCGGGTGTTGCCGGGGCGGCCGACGATCTCGATGCCGCACTCGACGCCGGGCTGCCCGGCCCGTGGCGGGTGCACTACCACGTGCCGCTGCACGCCGCGCCGGTCGCGCCACTGGCCGCAACGATGCCGCAGCTGCGAGCCGGTCTGGCCGCGGTCGTCGACGGCACCGACTGCGACCACTTCGACGTGGAGACCTACACCTGGGGGGTGCTGCCGGAAGGGCAACGTCCTACCGGGCCCGACCAGCTCGCCGCCGGAATCGCCGCCGAGCTGGCCCAGGCCCGCGAGGAACTGGTCGGGCTCGGCCTGACCGCCTGCACCCGTACCGCCACCGGATCGGAGGCCGCATGAACCCGCTGCTCGTGCTCGACGTGGTCGGCCTGACCCCCCGGCTGCTGCGCCACATGCCCCGGCTGGCGGCGGTCGCCGACACCGGCTTCCAGGCCGAGCTCGGCACCGTGCTGCCGGCGGTCACCTGCTCGGTGCAGTCCACCTTCCTGACCGGCGAGCCGCCGTCCGGCCACGGTATCGTCGGCAACGGCTGGTACTTCCGCGACCTCGGCGAGGTGTTCCTCTGGCGGCAGCACAACGCCCTGGTCGGCGGGGAGAAACTGTGGCAGGCCGCGCGCCGGTTCCGCCCCGACTACACGGTGGCGAACATCTGCTGGTGGTACGCCATGGGTGCGGACGTCAACTGGACCGTCACCCCCCGGCCGATCTACCACGCCGACGGGCGCAAGGATCCGGACTGCTACACCGATCCGCCGCAGCTGCACGACGAGCTGACCGGCCGGCTCGGCACGTTTCCGCTGTTCAACTACTGGGGGGCGGGTGCCGGGCTGGTGTCGTCGGAGTGGATCGCGAAGGCGACCCGGCAGATCATGGCCGACCACTCGCCGGACCTGACCCTGGCGTACCTGCCGCATCTCGACTACGACCTGCAGCGCTATGGCGGCGGCGGGCCGCACGCGCAGCGGGCGGCCGCCGAACTCGACGCGGTGCTCGCCCCGCTGCTGGACGCGGCGGCGGCACGCGGCGCGACCGTGGTGGCGCTGTCCGAGTACGGCATCACCGATGTGTCACAGCCGGTGCACGTCAACCGGCTGCTGCGCGCCGAAGGGCTGCTGCGGGTCTACTCCCAGGCCGGGATGGAGTACCTGGATCCGTGGACGTCGCGGGCGTTCGCCGTCGCCGACCACCAGATCGCCCACGTGTACGTCCGGGATCCGGCCGATGTCGCGTCGGTGGCCAAGCTCTGTGCCGGCCTGCCGGGCGTGGCGCAGGTCCTCGACGCCGACGGGAAGGCTGATGCCGGCCTGGACCATCCGCGCTCCGGTGAGCTGGTGCTGGTGGCCGAGCCGCAGGCCTGGTTCACCTACTACTACTGGCGCGACGACACAGCAGCGCCGGACTTCGCCCGGTTGGTGGAGATTCACCGCAAGCCCGGCTACGACCCGGCGGAGCTGCTGTTCGACCCGGCCAACCCGGGTGCAGCCAAGGCGCGGGCGGCGATCGCCCTGGCCCGCAAGAAGATCGGGCTGCGGTACACGATGAACGTGGTCGGGCTGGACGCCGGCGCGCGGGCGGTCCGTGGCTCACACGGCCGGCTGCCGGACGACCCCGCCGACGGCCCGGTACTGCTCTGCTCGGACCCGGCGCCGGCCCGGGACCGGTTCGCCGCCACCGAGGTCAAGTCGCTGCTGCTGGAGTTGGCCGGGCTCGACGCCGGTGCACCGGCACCGTCGCCGTCGCCCGAGGTGTCCCGGTGACCGTGGCGCCGGCCCGCCCCGGCGACGGTTCGGGTCGGGACGCCCCGGCCGGTGCCGGTTCGGGTCCGGACGCCCCGGCCGGTGCCGGTTCGGTGGGTTGGTCGCTGCGGGAGCGGTGCGACGTCGAACTGACGGCGTTCCTTGACCGGCAGGATCCGCACTGGCCGGACGGGGCACCGCGCGGGGTGTACGACACACTGCGTCGGTTCGTCCTGGTCGGCGGCAAGCGGCTGCGCCCGGTCTTCTGCTACTGGGGGTGGCGCGGCGCCGGGGGAGCGGACTGCCAGGAGATCGTCGCGGCCGCCGCCGCGCTGGAGATCTTCCACGCGTTCGCGCTGATTCACGACGACATCATGGACGGTAGCGACCGCCGCCGGGGTGAGCCGTCGGTGCACCGGATCTTCGCCGACCTGCACACTCGCTCGTCCTGGCGGGGCGACTCCGGCCGGTATGGTCACAACGCCGCGCTGCTCTGCGGGGACCTCTGCGCCGCCTGGGCGGACCAGATGTTCCACGAGTGCGGGCTCGACGCCGAGCAGATCCGGCGCGGCTACGCGGTCTTCGCCGGAATGCGGACCGAGGTGATCGCCGGGCAGTACCTGGATCTGGTGTCCGGCGTCGGCGATGGTTCGGTGGCCAGTGCGCTGACGGTAATCAGGATGAAAGCCGCCAGATACACAGTTACCCGACCATTACAGATCGGTGCCGCCCTTGCCGGGGCCGAGCCGGAACTGCTGGACGCGTACGCTGCCTTCGGTGATCCACTGGGTGACGCGTTTCAGCTCCGCGACGACGTACTCGGGGTGTTCGGCGACCCGGCGGTCACCGGCAAGTCGGTGCTCGATGATCTGCGAGAGGGCAAGTCGACGGTGATGATGGCGCAGGCCCGCAACCTGGCGGACCGCAGCCAGGCAGCCCGGTTGCGAGAGCTGTTCGGCAATCCGGAGCTGGACCCGACCGGGGCCGACGAGCTGCGCAGCATCATCGTCGACACGGGAGCTCTCGAGGCGATCGAGCAGATGATCCGGATTCGTACCCAGGAAGCGGTGACCATTCTCGTCGATGCGTCGTTGACCCCCGAGACGCGCACGGAATTGACCGCCCTGGCTGAATCGGTGGCCGAGCGGCAGAGCTGACCCGCAGGACCCCAAGGAGGCATCGTGGCCGTACCCCATCAGGTGACCGGCGGTTCGTTTCCGGTCGACCAGCATGGTGTCGAACCGGGACCGGAGCACCGGCGGCTGCGGATAGCCATGATCGGACAAAAGGGGATGCCCGCGACGTACGGCGGGATCGAGCGCCACGTCGAGGAGCTGGCCAGCCGGCTCGCCGGTCGGGGCCATGACGTCACCGTCTACTGCCGGCCCAGCTACGGATCGGTGCCGATGGACCGGTACCGCGGCGTACGGCTGCGCCAGGTACGGACCGTGGCCAGCAAGCACCTCGACGCCATCGTGCACTCCACCACCTCGACCCTGGCCGCCATGCGTGACCGGCCGGACATCGTGCACTACCACGGTCTCGGTCCGGGGCTGGTCGCGCCGCTGCCCCGCTACCTGGCCCGTAGCAAGGTGGTGCTCACCGTACACGGCCTCGACCAGCAACGGGCCAAGTGGAGCAGGCTCGCCCAGACGGTGCTCGGCACCGCCCACTGGCTCAGCGGGTACGTGCCCGACGCCCGGGTCGCCGTATCCCGCGGCCTGGCCGACCACTACCAGACCAGGTTCGGCAGTACGGCCAGCTACATCCCCAACGGGGTCGGTATCCCACGCCAGGTCCCGGCCCGACAGATCGGCCCCCGCTTCGGCCTCACCCCCGGCCGGTACCTGCTGATGGTCGGCCGTCTCGTCCCGGAGAAGTCGGCGGACCTGCTGGTCCGCGCCTTCCGTCAGGTGGACACCGACCTGCGGTTGGCCATCGTCGGCGGATCGTCGTTCAGCGACGACTTCGTCGCCCGGGTGCGCGCCGAGGCCGTCGACGACCCCCGGGTCGTCTTCACCGGGTTCGCGTACGGCGATCTGCTGGCCGAGCTCTACTCGCACGCCGCCGGATTCGTCCAGCCGTCCCGGCTGGAAGGGCTGCCGCTGACCCTGCTGGAAGCGGCCTCCTACGGCCTGCCGGTGGTGGCCAGCGACATCACCCCGCACGTCGAGGTGCTCGCCGCCGACGGCCCCGGGCAACGGATCTTCCGCGACGGCGATGTCGACGATCTGATCCGGGCGCTGCGCCAGGTCGCCGCCGATCCGGACGCGGAGCGCACCGGAGCGAAAGCCCTGCGTGACCGGGTCTGTGCCGAGTACACCTGGGACGCGGCCACCGCCGAGCTGGAAGCGCTGTACCTGGAGCTGCTCGCCCCCCGTGGACCGCAGCTGATCCGGCCCCGCCGCCGGACCCGTACGGAACCGGACGGCTGATGGCCGGCCCCGGCGTGTCGGCCCATACTGGCTCGTCGAGGATCCAGCTAGATTAGGCCGGCCCACCGGCGAACAACGGTGGGCCGGGGCCGGCCCACCGGGGCGGCAGATTGACCTCCGTCCGCCTCGGCAGGGGCGGACGGTGGTCCGGGTGTGCGGCTGCGGCGCAGCTCGACGCTACAGCGGGCGCAGCGGGACAACGGGCGAAGCGGGACAGCGGATCGGCGTGCGGTGACCAGACGACAGCGGGAACCCCGGCCAGTGGGCCGGCTGCTCAGCGTGCTCGCTGCGGTCGCCGCTGCGGCCGTCGCCGTCGCCGCAGGCCTGGCGCTCGCCGCCGGTGACCGGCGCGGCGTGGTGCTGCCGATCGCCCTCGTCGCCGGAGCCGCCGTCGGAGTGCTGGCCATCACCCGGTTCTCCGGGTACGTGATCCTGATGCTCGCCGTGCGTCCGCTGCTGGACGTGGTCAAGCTGAGCGGACCGACCGCCGGCCGGGCAGACACCGACCAGGCGTCCCGGCTGAGCGACCCGTCGACCATGGTCGCGGTGCTCTTCCTGCTCGCCGCCGGGCTCTGGCTCGCCGCCCAGTTGCGCCGCAGCGGCCGGCTGCGTGGCACCCCGCTGGGCTTCGCGATGCTGCTGGTCGGCGCGACCGCGCTGGTCAGCGCGTTCGGCGCGAACCGGCCGACGCCGAGCCTGCTCGAGGCGATGCGGATTCTGACCGTGGTGGTCATGTTCGTGGTACTCGAACAGCTGATGCCCGACCGGGCGGCGGTCCGGCGGATCCTGATCGCCTGCTACGGCTCGCTGGCTCTGGCGCTGCTCTACACCGTGCTGGCCAGTGCCTTCGGGCAGGTGCCGTCCGAGGTCAAAGGCCAGTTCATCAGGGTCAGCGGCCCGTTCAGCCAGTCGACCACCTTCGGCCGGTACCTGATGTTCATGATCGTCTTCGGGTTCGCGATCTACCGGTTCCTGGCCCGGCGCGCCCAGTTGGTCCTCGCCGTACTGCTCGGGCTTTCCCTGGTGTTCCTGATGCTGACCAACACCCGTTCGGCGATCCTCGGTGCGGCGCTCGGGCTGATCGTCGTCGCGGTGCTGCACCGCAGCGGTCGGATGCTCGCCACCCTGCTGGTCGTCGCGGTCGTCGGGGTCAGCCTGCTGCCCTCGGTCGGGGACAGGTTCGCCCAGCTCGCCGAGGTCCGGCCCACCGGCGGCGGGCCGACCGGTAACACTCTGCAATGGCGGGTCGACTACTGGGCGGAGATCGTCACCCTGGCCAACCGCAACCCGGTCACCGGGATCGGGCCGAACATGACCCAGCACGAGACCTCAGAGGCGAAGAAGCCGCACAACGACCTGCTGCGGGCGTACGTGGAGACCGGTCTGGCCGGGCTGCTGGCCTACCTGGCGATGCTGGTGCTGCTGCTGTACACCGCCCGTACGGCGTTGCGCCGCGCCCCGCCGGACAGCCTGGAACGCGGCGTCGCGGTCGGCTTCGCCGGCTGTGTGGTGGTGTTCATCGCGGTCAGCCTCGGCTCCAACGTCATCTCCAACGTGGTGACGCTGTGGTACTTCGTCGCGTTTGCCGCCGCGGCCAGCGCCATCGCCCATGGCCGGACGACCGGCGCCATCGCGCACGGTCGCACGACCAGCGCGACGACCCACGGCCGAGTCGCGGACGCCATCACCCACGGCCGGGCCGGCACCGGGTCGGTGACCACCCCGGCACCACAATTTCGGTACGAGTAGGAGCCCATAGCGTGGAGATCGTCGACTACCTGCGCATCGCGCGCCGACGGCTGTGGCTACTGGCCGGTGTGCCGGTGCTGGCCGCAGGGGCGGCCGCGACCCTGGTGCTGATCGCCCCGCAGCAGTACACCGCGACCGCGTACGTGGCGGCACCGGCACTGGTCGGCGGGGCAGCCGCTCAGCAGTACACCGGCAACCAGGCGGCGAACCAGTTCGCCGCCGCGTTCAGCGCTGCGGCCACCTCACCCCGGGTCGTGGACGAGGTGACCGCCGAAACCGGCGTCGCCGCCAACCGGCTGCGGTCCGGGCTGGTGGTCAGCCAGGTCGGGGCGAGCAGCCAGATGGAGATCACCTTCGCGTCGGCGGACCGGTCGATGGTGAACCCGGTGCTCGCCGCGACCGCCGAACGGGCCCTCGCCTTCCTTTTCTCCTCCCAGGTCGCGATCGCCACCGAGCAGGTCACCGCGGCCAGCACCGATGTCGCCGAGGCGACCGCCGCGATCACTGCCTGGGAGGACGAGAACGAGGTCACCCAGCCGGACAAGATCTACCAGGCGACGCTGAACGAGCTGGCCAGCCTGCGCCAGCAGCGACTGCAGATGCAGGCGGTCGGCAACGGCCGGGGCGTCGACGCCGCCACCGAGGCGATCGAGGCCGGGCAGCGCCGGCTCGACACCATCGGTCCGAAACTGCCCGACTACGAGGCGTTGCTCGCCCAGCGGGACGCCGCGACCAGCGCCCTCTCCTCGGCCCGGCAGGGCCTACAGGCGGCCAGGGCGCAGGCCCAGGCGGCCGACCCGACCGAGGTGACCAGCGTCGGCGCGGTCCGGGCCGTGTCCCGCACCAGGAGCCTGGTCAACACCACGGTGCCGGTCGCCGGCGCCGGGCTGCTGCTCGCCGTGGTCCTGGTCGCCATGCTGGAACTGCTCGCCCGCAACCGGGCCGGTGAACCGCCGGCGTCGCCCAGCGGCGACCCCACCCCGCCCTCCGGGCCCGGTCCGACCGGCGGCGACGAGACCCGGGAGATCCCGGCCGCCCGGGTCGGCCGGGCCACCCCGGTCGGGCAGGTGTCCCGTACCGCCGGTCGGGTCTACGGCGCGGGCGGCTCGCTCGAACCGCACCCGGGGCGGTGACGTGACGGCCGAGCCGCCCCCGGCCCCCGCCGCCGGCACCCCGTCGGGCCCCGCCCCTGGTACCCCGTCGGGCCCCGCCCCTGGCACCCCGTCCGGTACCCCGTCGGGCCCTGACTCCGGCGACCAGCACATCCGCGGCATGGCCCGCGGCGGCGGACTCAACCTGGTCGGGGCGATCCTCAACCAGGGCGCGGTCTTCCTGGTCATGCTGCTGCTGGCCCGGTTCCTCGGGATCAGCGAAGTCGGCCAGTACGCCCAGTGCTACGCCGTACTGGCCCTGCTCAGCCTGCTGTCGCTGTCCGGGTTCCGGGCCGGGCTGACCCGGTTCGTCGCCGTACACCTCGCCGACGACGACCCGGCCGCGATCCGTGGCACCATCCGGCTCGGCCTGGCCATCTCCGCCGGCTCGGCGACCGCGATCGCGGTCGCGCTGGCCGTGGCCGCCCCCGCGTTGGCCGCCGCGCTGCACGACCCCGGCCTGGTCACCGGGCTGCGCCTGGTGGCGTTGACCCTGCCGGCGCTGACCGTCTGCGAGGCGGCGCTCGCCGCCACCCGGGGCTGGCGCACCCAGCGGCCGTTCACCCTGATCGGGCAGATCTACGAACCGGGTACCCGGTTCGTACTGACCGCGCTGGCCCTGATCCTCGGCGCCGGCGTCACCGGCAGCTACTGGGCGCTGGTCATCGCCGGCTGGTCGGCCGCGTTGCTGGCCCTCGGCGCGCTGGCCCGGCTGATGCGCCGGGTCGCGCCGGGCCCGGTCGTCTACCGGCCCCGGCAACTGTTCAGCTTCTCCACGGTCAGCTGGGTGTCGTCGCTGTCGTCGACCGGCCTGATCTGGGTCGACACCCTGATGCTCGGCTTCTTCGCCAACGACGAGATCGGTGTCTACAACGTCGCCACCCGGCTGGTCACCGTGGCGATCTTCGTGCTGGCCCCGATCAACGCCGCGTTCGGGCCGTACCTGGCGTACCTGCACCACCAGGGGCGGGCCGACGAGGTACGGCGAATTTACGGCGCCGCCACCGGCTGGGTGGTGCGGCTGTCGCTGCCGGCGTTCGTGGCGCTGCTGGTCTTCCCGGAGAGTCTGCTGACGGTCTTCGGCGGCGGGTTCGCCGCCGGCGCTGCGGTCACCCTGGTCCTCGCGGTCGGGCAGTTGGTCAACGCGGCCACCGGGCCGTGCGGCACGGTGTTGAACATGTCCGGCCGGGTGGCGGTCAACATGTACGACAACATCGCCGCGCTGCTGCTGAACATCCTGCTCAACCTGTGGCTGATCCCGGCGTACGGGATCATCGGCGCGGCGGTCGCCTGGGCGATCTCCCTGGCGGTGGTCAACGTCGCCCGGGTGCTGCAGGTGCGGGCCCTGATCCACGCGGTGCCGGTGACCGTTGGCATGCTCAAAGGGCTCGCCGCCGGGCTGGTCGCGCTGGCCGCCGGGCTGGTGGTCCGGCTGCTGCTGCCCGGCTGGCCGGAGCAGTTGCTGGTCGGGCTGCCGGTGGTGGTGACCGTCTACGTGGGCGTGGTGCTGGCGCTCGGGCTGAGCCGGGAGGACGTCATGGTGCTGCGTACCCTGCGCCGGGGCGGCCGGCGCGGCGGGGCGGACGGCCAGGACCGGCCCGGTGCACCGGTGGCGAACCTGGAGGAGGCGGCACGATGACCGGCAACCGGGGGACCACCGACCGGCTGCGCCGTACGGTACGCGGGGCGCGGGCCTGGGCGCGCACGATGGTGCCCGGCCAGCTGGGTGCCCTGCCGGACTTCCTGATCATCGGTGGACAACGTTGCGGCACCACCTCGTTGCACCACTATCTCGCCGCCCATCCGCAGGTGCGCCCGGCCACCGGCAAGGAACTGCAGTACTTCAGCATCCACCACGGACGCGGGGAACGCTGGTATCAGGCGCACTTCCCGGCCCGCCCGGCCGGGGTCCGCAGCTTCGAGGCCAGTCCGTACTACCTGTTTCACCCGAGCGTGCCGGCCCGGGTCGCCACCGACCTGCCGCAGGCCCGCTGCATCGCCCTGCTACGCGACCCGGTCGAGCGGGCCTACTCGCACTACCTGCACACCCGCTCGTACGGCGCCGAACCACTGTCGTTCGCCGACGCGGTCGCCGCCGAGGAGCGGCGGCTGGCCGACGCGCTGCGCGACGGGCCGGGCAGTCCGGCCGCGCACACCGCGCTGCGCAACCACTCGTACCTGGCCCGGGGCCGTTACGCCGAGCAGTTGCAACGCTGGTACGCCGTCCTACCGGCGGATCGGCTGCTGGTGCTGCGCAGCGAGGACATGTACGTCGACCCGGCCGGCGTCTACGACCGGGTGCTGCGCTTCCTTGACCTGGATCCGTTCACCCCGGCGGGGTTCGCCCAGCACACCCGGCGCACCGACCAGGGGCCGGGGGAGCTGACCGACGAAGTGCGCGCCCAGCTCGGCAGCTACTTCGCCCCGCACAACGCCGACCTCGCCGACCTGCTCGGCTGGCCGCACACCTGGTCGCCCCGGAGTTGACAGGACACGTCCCGCGTCCGTCAGCTCAGTGACGGGAGCGGAGAAGATAGATCGCGTACGTACCAGCGCCGTTGTCCATCTCGGCCACCTGCAGATCGGTGACCGGTACGTTGATCCGTTGCCCGGACCCGCCGCTGCCGGCGTCGGCCCACACCTCGACCGTCCCGGTGGTGGGTAGCTGCCGTGTACCGACCACCAAGATCTGAACTCCTGCCATCGCGTGTCTCCCTGCGTCTCGGCCCCATACCAGGAATTTCAGTAACGACGTCACTGGCTGAGGGGACTCCTGTCGGACGAGACCTAAGATACCGGACATGCATATGCAGGTCGAGTGTTGCGGATGTTAGATTGTGTCCGCTTTCAGATCGAAGTGATTCACCAGCTCGTAGACGCCTGCGTCCAGCACCATCCGGTTGACCTCGACACATCTGTCACCGGACCTCGCGTACCGGGTGATCTGCAACACCGTCGCCTTGTTGCGTGCGATGTCCAGGCCATTGATCTCGTCCGGATGCGGTGGCCGGGCGACGACCCGCTCTTCGAACCTTGTCGGCTTCCACCCTTGATCTTCAAGCCGGCCGTACACCCCGCCGGGTCCGGAGTTCTTGTAGACGATCGCCGTGCCTCGTGCGAGCTCGACGGGGAAGTAGGACGCCGATATCTGGACGCGTCGACCTTCCACCCAGTGCACTCGCTTGCGGCGCACCACCGGATCGCCCTCGTCGATGCCGAAGGCTACGGCTACGAAGTCGGGTGCCGGAAGCTCATCGACCTCGACGTCGGTGCGTATCGGACGATCGCCTGCGTCATGCTGCTGGATGGTCCGTCCCGGCTGTTTCGAGTGGCCCAGGCGATCTGGCATGACCCGTTCGAGCCGGGCGAACCAGCCCTTGACGATGCCGGGGGCACCGCGTCGCGAGGTGACAAGTCCTTCCGCCCGCAGCACGTTCAGCGCCTGCTGCGCTGCTCCTCTGCCGACGCCGAACCTGTTCATCACGGCGCTGGTGGTGGGTACCTTGTCGCCCTCGGCGAGTTCGCCGGTCCGGATCTCCTCACGGAGGTGAGTAGCGACGGTTTCGGCTGTTTCACCAGTTTCTGTCATGGTTCACCGCCAAGTATCTCCTGAAAGTTTCACATGCCGGAGAGTACAGCGGATGCATACCGCTACTTCATATGCTTGTGCAGCGCAGGGCGAGATGTGGACTTCGAGCACGATCTCGCCGGTGCCGCGCGGTGGCTCTGCCCACGCGTACCGCGCCGACCGGCAACTACTCCGAGGTTCGGCTGTCCCGGTACGAGTATCACAGCTCGGGTCGTGGTGCCACGTTCACCGGTCGGCACTATGTCGTGCTGCTGCAGCACGGTGACCGGCTCACCGTGCGCAGTCTGCCTGGTTCCTCCGACGCGCCGCTCACCATGGACCTGACCGTCGACGGCAATGTGGTCACCGGGACCTGGATCGAGCAGACCGCGCCGCAGGGCTACTACCGCGGCGCCCGGTACCAGGGTGCGATCCAGTTGCCGGCCGAGCCTACCGGGCGTCGGCTGACCGGAAAGTGGATCGGGTTCGGTAAGGAGATGGAGGTCAACACCGGCCCGTGGGAGCCCACCTCCTCATGATCACATGATGAAAATTCGGCCGACACGCCGACAGGCCCCCAGCAGAGCATCAAGTGATCATGATCCGGCGGCAAGGTCATGGCTCAGGATCCGTCGACTGGTGCACGGGTGAGTACGCCGTGCAGTACCTGGTCGGTGAGTTGGTCGCGGAACCGGGCGTCGGTGGGGTCGGCCCCGGCGACGGATCGGCCGAGCACGGCGAGCAGCAACGCGCCGAGGATGGCGTTGGCTGCGTCGGCGGTGTCGTCGACGGTGACCGCACCGACGGTGCCGGCCTCGGCGAGGAGTTCCCGGAGCGGGCCGGCGATCCATCTGTCGTTGGCGGCCATGACGTCGGTCATCCGGCCGGTGGAGCCGAGGGCGCTGAGCAGGCCGGCGCAGATCCCAGGGTGCTGTGACAAGTAGGCGGCGAGTGCCGTCACCATCGCCCGTAGTCGCTGCGCGGGTGGGTCGGTGGGGTCGATCGAGGCCTGCACCGCCTGGGCTCCGTCGTGGGCGTGCGCGGTCAGGAGGTACGTGAGCAGGTCGTCGCGGCCGGCGAAGTAGTAGTACAACGTCGCTCGCGATGCCCCGACCATGCCGGCGATGTCTTCCAGACGGGGCGCAGGGTCGCCGTGGAGCACCTGCTCGCTGACGTCGAGCAGGCGTCGCGCAAGGTCGGCCGGAGGGTTCTTCACGTTGGCACAGCCTATCCGCTTGTCCTGGACCAGAATCCAGATTACAGTCTAAATCATGGTTGAAATCAGATCCTATGGTCCGTGGGCGGTGGTCACCGGCGCCTCGTCCGGCATCGGCCAGGCCTTCGCCGAGTACCTAGCCGCTGCCGGGCTCCACCTTGTCCTGGCGGCCCGATCCACCGACCGGCTCGAAACCCTCGCCACCGCGCTGGCCCGTGCCCACGGCATCAGTTGCCGGGTGGTCACCGTCGACTTCGGCAGGACCGAGGCCGCCGCCGAGCTCGTTGACGCGACCGCGGATCTCGACGTCGGCCTGCTGATCTCCAACGCCGGCACCGGCCGCCCCGGCCCGCTCCTCGACCAGGACCTCGCCGACCTGCACCGGCGGTTCACCATCAACGCCACCACGCACCTGGATCTGGCCCACGCCTTCGGGCGGCGGTTCGTCACCCGTGGCCGGGGCGGCATCATCCTCGTGTCGGCACTGGGCGCGGTGCACGGGCTGCCGAACATGGCCCACGAGAGCGCGGCCAAGGCCTACGTGCTCAACCTCGGCGAGGCCCTGCATCACGAGCTCGCCGCCGGCGGCGTCGACGTCACCGTGCTACTACCGGGCAACGTTGACACCCCGACCATCGACGCCTACGGCATCGACCGTGCGGCGATGCCGATCCGGCCCCAGCCGGTCCAGACCGCCGTACGGGAAAGCGTGGCCGCGTTCCTGCGCGGCCGGCCCACCCACATCCCGGGTCGGTCGATGCGGATCATGACCCGGCTGCTGCCCCGGACCCGGTCGATCCGCCTCAACGGCCAGATGCTCGGCCAGGCCGCCCGCCGCCTCGCCGCCCGGGAAGCCACCACCACGGTGGCCCCGTCGTGAACGCCGCTGCCCTGCCCGCCGGGGTGGAGCGGGTCAGCCGGATCCCGTACCGGTTGCTCAGCTGGGGGGTGCCGATGGGGCCGCTGACCCTGCTGCGTACCCAGGGCCGGCGCACCGGCCTGCCGCGTACCGTGCCGGTCGTCACGCTGCGGCACGCCGACCTCGACTGGCTCGTCTCACCGTTCGGTGTCACACAGTGGGTGCGCAACATCCGCGCCAACGGCCGCGCCGAACTCGGTCGCGGACAGCGGTTCCGCACCGTCGGCCTCGTCGAGGTCGACGGCGAGACCAAACTGGACGTCCTGCATCGCTACCGCCGCGCGTTCGGGTTCATCCCGTTCGTCCGGCAGGCATTCGACGCCACCCCCGGCGACGGTCCGTCCGGGTTTTGCACCGAAGCGGACCGCCACCCGGTCTTCCTTCTCCAGCCGCCCGGCTGACCCGATCACTCGCTGGCGAGCCCCCGTGCCCTGTCGCATCAGCCACGGTGGCGGAGTACGTAGACAGCCGAACTGCCTGATCCACTGTCCAGTTCGGCTGTCTGCAGGTCGGTCACCGGTACCTTGATTCGCTGTCCAGTTGCGCCGCTGCCCGCGTCGGCCCACACCTCGACCGTACCGCTGGCGGGTAGCTGCCGTGGCCCGATCACCAGGATCTGAACCTCTGCCATCGCATGTCTCCTGCCTGCTCGCGCCGGCGGTCGCGCCGGCTGCCACGAAAACAAGGATGTCGCCGAATTGTCGCCCCGCGCGACGGCTTCCATGACGACGTTCCGGCGACCTGCAGGGCGACATTCCGGCGACACAAGGGCTACGATCACTCGCATGACGACCACTCCGAACGCGACGTTGCGGGCTGTGCGGATGGGCCTGCTGATGAGTCAGGACGACTTCGCCCGCGCGCTGCGGCAGGCAGGGGATCGCGCCGGAATGCCCAACGATGCGAACAAGCGCCTCGTGCAACGCTGGGAGGCTGGGGCGATCACCTCGCCCCGTCCGGCGTACGCGCGTGCCCTGGAATCGGTCACCGGCCTGCCGATCAGCTCGCTCGGCTTCACTGTGGCGGTCCCGCATGCCCGCAGCGCCGACGCCGGCGAGGATGGAGCCGGCGGCCGGGGTGGCGAGGGCGGTGACGAAGCTCGGGGTGCTCAGATGTCGGCGACCGGGCAGGCGTCCACCCCGGTGCCGCGCGGTGGCCCTGCCCCATTAACCGCGCCGACCGGCAACTACTCCGGGGTGTGGCTGTCCCGGTACGAGTACCACAGCTCGGGTCGTGGTGCCACGTTCACCGGTCGGCACTATGTCGTGCTGCTGCAGCACGGTGACCGGCTCACCGTGCGAAGTCTGCCTGGTTCCTCCGATGCGCCCCTCACCATGGACCTGACCGTCGACGGCAATGTGGTCACCGGGACCTGGATCGAGCAGACCGCGCCGCAGGGCTACTACCGCGGCGCCCGGTACCATGGCGCGATCCAACTGCTGGCCGAGCCTACCGGGCGTCGGCTGACCGGAAAGTGGATCGGGTTCGGTAAGGAGATGGACGTCAACACCGGCCCGTGGGAGCTGGTATTCCAGGATGCCAGCACGAACAAGGCGACTCTGGCCGCCTACGACCGCCGGCCCGATCCCGAGTAGCAGCCCGCTGCCTCATGATCAGTAGCTGCCCCTCATGATCAGATGACGGAAATTCGGCCGACACGCCGGTGAGCGCCCAGCAGAGCATCAAGTGATCATGGTCCGGTAGCGCGTCGCCGAGGAACCCGCCACCCGATCCACAGTCGAGCAGTTGTACACAGCGTGGCTCTACCTGGGTCGTCTGATGGCTGAGGTCGCGGCATCGTAGCCGGGCATGAACGAGGTGATCGAGGAGCTGTGCCGGCGCAGCGGCGGTGTGGTGACCCGTCGCCAGGCCCTTCAGATGGTGCCGCGCTGGGTGCTGGACGACGCGGTACGCGCCGGTCGACTGCGGCGCGTTCTGCCGGGCGTCTACGTCACCGCCGAGTTGATCGACGACAACCATAGCGGAATGTCGTCGATCCAGTCGCTCGCACCGCAGCTGCGTCGGCGTGCGGTGCTGGCCCACGCCGACGGTCGGGTCGCGTTCAGCCACACCACCGCACTCAATCTCTGGGGGCTGCGCCAGCAACCCACTGACGAGGCACTGCACCTGACGGTGCCGATCGGCGTGGGATTTCGTAGCCAGGCCGGCCTGACCGTGCACCACCGAACGGCGTTCGCCGTCGGTCCGCCGCAGGTGGTGGTACGCGGCGAGGCGCCGGTGACGCGGCTGGAACCGAGTCTTGTCGAGTCCTGGCCGCTGCTGTCGGCCGCCGACCGGCCGGCTCCGCTGATCCGGGCTGTCAACGACAGGTGGACGAACGCGGACCGGGTCTCCGCAACTCTCGATGAGCTGCCGCGGCTCACCGACCGGGCCGCGATGCGGACGCTACCGGAATGCGGGCCAGTGCTCCGGCCTTCAGGCCGAACGGATCGACTTTGAGCTCGATGGAGCCGCCTCGCACGGCAGCCCTGCCCAGCGTGAGATCGATCTACGGCGTGACGCGTTGCTGGCCACTGTCGGCATCCAGGTGGTGCGGTTCGCACACCGCCGGCTGGTGACTGAGCCGCAGCAGGTCCGCCGCGAGATCCTGACCATCCTCCACCACCGGAGGTACGGCCGATCAGTCGACGTCGGCGAGGATCGACTCCGGGGTGCCGGTGGCGCGCAACAGCACCGGCCGGTCGGTGACAGTCACCTCGGCCGCCGTCTTGGTCGGCGAGGCACCGGCCGGCCCGGCGTGCAGGCTGGGCACCGCGGACACCCGTACCGCGTCGTTGATCTCGCCGGACCAGACGACCAGGGTGCTCTCCTCGCCCTGCTGGAACGCCACCCCGATCAGGCCGTCCCGGCGGACCGGGGTGACCATGGCGCCACGCGCCGCCACCGCCAGGCTCTCGAACATCCGGCCGGCCTCACGTTCCGTACCGTCCGGGTCGAGCAGGCCGTAGCGGACCTCGCTGCCGGCCCGGTTGTTCGGGTTGTAGCCCAGCGGCAGCCACATCACCTGCCGGATACCGCCGGCCAGCAGCATGGTGGAGACCTTGACGACCTCCTCGGCCCGGCTGACGTCGTCACCGTCACCGTCGCGCCAGAACTGCCCGACCTCCCACGCTTCGATCGGCACGTCGGCCGGATTCTCCGCCGCCAGGTAGTCCAGCAGCGCCGGTACGCCGTCGAAGTGTTCGTAGTAGTGCACCTGACGCAGCTGCACCACGCCGTCGTCAATCAGTTGCTCGGTGGCGGCCAGGAAGGCGACGTTGCGTACGTTGGTCTCGTTGTCGAGCGCGGTCCGTAGCGTCTCGATCGTGTCCACCTCGGGGATCTTGCGGCCCCGGGTGCCGATCCGCCGCTTGAAGTACGCGTTGTAGGCGGCGATCGCCTCGTCGTCGCGGCCGGCTTGGACCAGCCGGTCGACCACCCCGAAGCCGTACGCGACACTGCTGATGCCGGAGTCGACGACCACCGCCTCCGGGTTCGCGGCGTGCACCGCCTCGGCGGCGACGGTGACCAGCTCGACGTACTCCTCGGGGGTGCCGCGCCAGTACTGCGGAGCGTTAACCTCGTTCTCGATCGCGTACTGACGGACGCCGTACGGCGTGTAACGGCGGACCACGTCACCGACGAACTGCCGGTAGGCGGCCATGTCCAGCGGCATCGTCGACTCGGTCTTGTTGGCCTGGCCGCGGACGTGCTCCGGGGTCCCACCGGTGGCCCAGCACATCTCGGTCCGGATCTTGATGTTCAGCACGATGCCGAGTTCCCGGCTGCGCTGGGCGATCTGGTCCAGTGCCGACCAGTCCTGCTGACCCTGGGTCGGCTCGATGCTGCACCAGCTGATCTCGTGGTAGGTGGCAGACCCGGACAGTTTGCGCAGGTACGGGAGGAACTCGTCGTACCGGTTCCAGTCCCAGTGCGCGCCGAACGGGTGGGTGTCCTCGGGGTACGGCGGCAGGCTCGGCAGCGGCGCGCCGGTCGGCGGCACCGGTGGCGGGGTGGTGTCCTCGTCGGCGCTGGTGCAGCCGGCCAGCAGCAGCAGCCCGCCGAGCGCCGCCGCCACGCAGCGGCGGGCCGCAGTGGCCGGCCGGGTCGCAGTGGCGGGCCGGGTCGCAGTGTTCATCGGTAACCCAGCTCGCGCAGCATCCGACCGGAGAAGGCCGCGACGAGCAGCCGCAGGAACGGGTCCAGCTCCCGGCGGTAGCTGCCGACGCGGGACCGGTAGATGGCCGAGTCGGTGCCGGCGGAGGCGCGGCGTCGGTCCGCCTCACTGGTGTACTTTCCGGCCACGTCATGCGGTTTGTCGACGTAGTCGAGCACGCCTTCCTCCCACGGTTCGCCGAGGAACTCGAACAGCGCGCGCATCGACTTCTCCGGCTCCCGTACCGCGTCCTCGTAGCGCAGTTCGTGGTAGCGGTCAGCTGGCAGGGTGGCGCCCATCGCGCGGGCGGTACGAATGTAGCGCGGCCACTTGACCACGCATTTCACCGCCGACCAGTACCCGAACCGCTTGCGGTGCGAGACCACCACGTCGCGGCCGTCCCGGATGACGTGCACGATCTGCGCGTCCGGGAAGACCTCGGTGACGAAGTCGAGCGAGATCGCGTACAGCGGGGTCTTGTCGGCCCACCGAGCCTTGCCCCGGCCGGCGGCGTAGTCGGCGTGCACGCCGCCGAAGAAGTCGGCGATGCGGCGCAGCCAGTCCTCCCGGGTGAAGCCGAAGCGGGCCAGCCGCTCCCAGTCGGAGCCGACGATGCGTCGCAGGTCCGGCAGGAACCGGGTCTCCGGTCCGCAGGAGATCCGGGAGTGCGAGTCGAGCACCAGCCGCAGGAAGGTGGTGCCGGAGCGCTGGCAGCCCACCAGGAAGATGGGCGCCGTCGGCAACTGCGCCACTTCGGCGGTGGCCGGCGCGGGGGCTTCAGCCATGGTCGGTCCTTTCCACGCTCACCGGAGCACGCCGGTCGGTGTCGGCTTGTTGAGGTGGGGTGGTGGGGGACTGTGGGCGGCCGCTGGCGGTCAGTCGGGCGGTGAGTTCGTCGCAGAGCGTACGGACCGCCGGGTCGATCGGCAGCGGCTGGCGGGCGGGGGTGCGGGGGGCGATGTGCGCGGACAGGTCGGGGCGGTAGGCGATCCCGAGGAAGTCGCACAGCCGGCTGATCTGCCCGGCCGGGTCGGTGATCAACGCGTCGTACGAGCTGAGCAGCACGTCGTCGCGGCGGTCCAGGCCGAGCCGGAAGTAGAGGGTGTTCCGGACGTACCAGAAAAGGGCGGCGGCGGTGTGCCGGTCCATCCGCCGGTAGTCGAAGCCGTGAATCAGCTCGTAGGTGTCCGCGTCGAGGCGCTGGCCCTGCCAGCGGCGGCCGATGGTGCCGTCGGCGATGGCGGCGAGCGCCCGCAGGTTGGCGTCGCCGAACTTGGCCACCTCGGAGCGGGCCCGGTCGTCGACGTCGCGCCACGCCCAGACCGCCCGTCCCGGCGCCATCCCGGGCAGGGCGAGCAGTTCGTCCACCCGGTGGCTGTCACACAGCGGTTTGACCAGCACGTACGCGTGTCGGCTGCGGTTGACCACGGCGGTCAGCACCGCGTCGTCGCGGAGTTGAAAACGATGGAAGACCCGCCGGTCGCTTTCGTTGCGGACCTCGACCTCGCCGGCGTTCTCCAGCCCGCGGACCAGCATGTTGGTGCCGGACCGCTGCAGGCCGACCAGGTAGACGGGAACGGCTTGACCACGGGGTACGCCGTGCCGATGCCGCCAGCGCAGTTTGGCCCAGGCGGTGGTGGCCCGGTCGACCGGGTTGAGTCGGTCCTCTTCGACGAGGCGGCGGAGCCCTTCGGTGCGGATCCACCGGGCGTGCCGGGCGATCCGCCGCGCGGTCCAGGCCAGGGTGGAAGGCTCGTCGTCGTTCACCGGTCCTCCTCGGGCACGTCACCAGCCGCGATGGCCAGGCTGGGGCGAGGTCGGGCCGCGGTCAGGCTACCCATGGATCGGGGCGAAACGCCAGGACGCAGGCTGGTCAGCCACACAAGATCACCCGATCAGCTAGTTGGCGATTCGGTACTGGACTAACCCGGCGTGGGTGCATAGCGTGAGGCAGCAGCCAGGGCGGGAGCCCTGCGCCACCATAACCGGGTGGCCACACCCCGGTATCGAGCGAGCGGGCCGGACTGATGCGTGTCCTCCATGTGAACAAGTTTCTGTACCGTCGCGGTGGCGCCGAGGGGTATCTGATCGACCTCGCCGATCTGCAGCGCGCGGCCGGGGACGAGGTGGCGTACTTCGGGATGACCCACCCGGACAACGACGGGCCGTTGCCGTACGCCCGGCACTTCCCGCCGCACGTCGAGCTGGAGCCGGCGCCGCGCGGACTGCGCCCCCGGCTGGCCGCCGCCGGTCGGATGATCTGGTCGCCGGCGAGCCGCCGCGGCCTGACCCGGGTGATCGAGGACTTCGGGCCGGACGTGATCCACCTGCACAACATCTACCACCAGCTGTCTCCGTCGGTGCTCGCTGCCGCCCGCGACGCCGGGGTGCCGTGCGTGCTGACCATGCACGACTACAAGCTCGCCTGCCCCAGCTACCAGATGCTGGACCGGGGGAAGATCTGTGCGGCGTGCGTCGATGGAGGTCCGCTACACGCCGCGCGGCGCAGGTGCAAGGACGGATCGGCATCCGCCAGTACGCTACTCGCTGTGGAGTCGTGGATACACAGACAGTCACGGGCCTATGGTTCGGTGGGGGTGTTCGTCAGTCCCAGCCGGTTTCTCGCCGACGTGATGCGCCGGGCCGGCGTCTACCCGGACCGGCTACGGGTGATCAACCACTTCGTCGACGCGGCCGCCGTGGCGGTCAAGGACTCGCCGGGCGGGGGAGTGGTCTTCGCCGGCCGGATCTCCGTCGAGAAGGGAGTGGACACGCTGGTCGAGGCGGTCGCCCGACTGCCCCGGCAGGTGCCCGTCCACGTGGCCGGCGACGGCCCCGCCCTGCCTGCGGTCCGTGCCCTCGCCGACCGGGTGGCACCCGGTCGGGTGCGGTTCCACGGCCGGCTGGACAAGTCCCGGCTGCACGACCTGATCAGGTCCTCAGCGGCGGTCGCGGTGCCGTCCCGGTGGCATGAGAACCAGCCAATGGCGGTGCTCGAGGCGTTCGCGTGCGGCGTGCCGGTGGTCGGCACCGACCTCGGTGGGCTGCCGGAGCTGATCAGTCCCGGTCTCGACGGGGAGACCGTCCCGGCCGACGACCCGGTGGCGCTCGGCGACGCGCTGAGCAGGCTGGTCGCCGACCCCGACCGGGCGTACGCGATGGGCCGGGCCGCCCGGGACAAGATCGACCGTGACTTCGCGCCCGACCTGCACCTGAACCGGCTCCGCGACGCCTACCTGGCTGCGGCGTTGACCGCCCCGGCGGGAACCCGACGATGACCGGCACGCCCTCCGCCGCAGGCACATCCTCTGCCGCAGGTACACCCGGCCCGTCGAGTCCTCCGGTCCGGGTGCTCTACCTGGCCGGCAGCGGTCGCAGCGGCAGCACCCTGATCACCACCGTCCTGGGGCAGCTGGACGGCTGTTTCGCCGCCGGCGAGTTGCGCTACCTCTGGCAGCGCGGGATGGTCGACAACCGTCCCTGCGGCTGCGGCGCGCCGTTCGACGCCTGTCCGGTCTGGCGGGCGGTCACCGCCGAACTGGCAGCTGTTGCTGGTCCGGCCTCGGCCACTGGCCCGGACGCGGCCGGCATCGCCCGACGACTGCGGGCCAGGCTGCGGATGCGGGACCTGCCAGCCATGCTGAGGCGAGCCGGTGCCGGACGGCGGGCCGTGCCGCACCACGCCGACGACGCCGCGATCGCCGCGGTCTATCCGGCGGTCGCCCGCCAGGTGAGCCGCGGCGGCGACGGACCTGTGGTGGTGGTCGACTCGTCGAAGCTGCCACCGTACGGTGCGTTGCTGCGTGACCTGCCCGGTATCGACCTGCGGGTGCTGCACCTGGTCCGGGACCCGCGCGGCACCGCCTTCTCCTGGCGCCGTCGGCGCGGACTGGACGGCGCGGCGGACCGCAACCTGATGAGCCGCCCGCCGGTGTGGAAGGCGGCTCTGCTGTGGCGGGTGTGGAACGCCGCCACCGCGCGGTTCTTCGAAGCCGCCGGACCCGACCGCTACCTGCGGGTCCGCTACGAGGACGTGGTTGTCGACCCGGCCGGTCAGCTGCGCCGGATCGCGCTGTTCGCCGGACTGGATCCGGCCGGGCTGCCGATCGACGCCGAAGGCCGGCTCACCCTGGCCGCCACCCACTCGGTGGCGGGCAACCCGGCGCGGCACCGTACCGGAGCGGTCCCGGTCAGCGACGACGCCGAATGGGTCCGGGCGCTGCCCGGCCGGTCCTTCGCGGTGGTCACCGCAGTGACGCTGCCGCTGCTGCGCCGCTTCGGCTATCCGGTACGGCGACCCGCAGCGCCCCCGGCCCGGGCGGTGCCCCCGGTCGGAGCCCAGGGTGGGCCGGTCGGTGAGCCGGTCCCGGCCACGACACCGAGCAAGGAAGGCTGACTCGATGCTGTCCGTCGTCGTGGGCACCGGACGGTGCGGATCGACCCTTGTCCAGGAGATCCTGGCCCGGCACCCGGCTGTCGGTTTCGTGTCCGGGCTGGACGACAAGCTGCCCCGGCTCAACCTGGCCGGTCGTCGCAACGGCCGGCTGTACCGCCGCTCGACGCCCCGGCCGGCCGGCATGACCTCGCTCGGGCACAGCCGTCGCCTGCTGGAACGCGGCCGGCTGCGGGTGGCTCCGTCCGAGGCGTATCGGCTGATTGACCGGCAGGTGATGGCCGGCTACTCCAGGCCGTGCCGGGACCTGCGGGCTGACGACCTCACCCCGTACGTGGGCCAGCGGCTGCGTGCCTTTTTCGACCGCCGGGTCAAGCGGCAGGGCTGCCAGGTGCTGCTGCAACACGTCACGGGCTGGCCCCGCACCGGTTGGCTGCATGCCGCGTACCCGGAGTTGCGGGTGGTCAACGTGGTCCGCGACGGACGTGCGGTAGCCAACTCGTGGCTGCAGATGGGCTGGTGGGACGGCTGGCGTGGGCCGGACAACTGGTTCCTCGGCCCGCTGCCGGCCGATCTGCGGGCCGAGTGGGAAGAAGCCGACCGGTCGTTTCCGGTGCTGGCCGCGCTCGGCTGGAAGATGCTGATGGCCGCGTTCGCCGAGGCTCGGGCCAGCCACCCGGCCGGCCAATGGCTGGACGTACGGTACGAGGATCTGCTGGTCGCACCACGCGACGAAGTAGCCCGGATGCTGGACTTTCTCGGCCTCGACTGGTCGCCCTCGTTCGACCGTGGCTTCCGCCGGTACGAGTTCCACAGCGGTCGAGGGGCGGCGTACCACCGGGAACTCAGCCAGGAGCAGTTGGCTGCGGTGGACCGGGTGCTGGAGAAGCCGCTTGCCGAGTGGGGTTACTGACCGCCAGGCTCGTGACTCGCTGGCGTCGTACCCTGTCGGCCCGTACCTCGGCTGCCTCTATCGCGGCGGCCCGCAACCGGCCTAGAGTGGTGCGGGCAGGCCCGTCCCCCGGGCCGGTGTCCGGGCGGGAGGCGCAACCCGCCCGGTCGGGAAGCGTCGCGCCGGCACGGCGAGCGTGCCGGATGCCGTCGTGACCAGCCGGCCGGTGTCCGCTGCCCGCCCCACCGGTCGATGTACCACGACCAGGTAGTTCCACGCCGATAGCTCATCGGGCCGTCACCTCGCACCGGTCCAACCAGGCGCCGCACCTGCGGCGCGGGATGGAATCCCAGTGACGACAACGGGAGAAGGACCATGGCGCGACCCATCACGCTCTTCACCGGCCAGTGGGCCGACCTGCCGTTCGAGGAAGTGTGTCGGCTGACCTCGGAGTGGGGCTACGACGGCCTGGAGATCGCCTGCTGGGGCGACCACTTCGAGGTGGACCGGGCGCTGGCCGAGGACGACTACGTCGAACGCAAGCTGCAAACCTTGGCCAAGTACAACCTCAAGGTGTACGCGATCTCCAACCACCTGGTCGGCCAGGCGGTCTGCGACCACCCGATCGACGAGCGGCACCAGGGGATCCTGCCCGCCCGGATCTGGGGCGACGGGGAACCCGAAGGCGTCCGTCAGCGCGCCGCCGAGGAGATCAAGGACACCGCCCGGGCCGCCGCGAAGCTCGGCGTCTCCACCGTCATCGGCTTCACCGGCTCGTCGATCTGGCACACCCTGGCCATGTTCCCACCGGTGCCGCCGGAGATGATCGAACGCGGCTACCAGGACTTCGCGGACCGGTTCAACCCGATCCTCGACGTGTTCGACGAGGTCGGGGTCAGGTTCGCCCATGAGGTGCACCCAAGCGAGATCGCCTACGACTACTGGACGACCCGCCGCACCCTGGAGGCGATCGGCAACCGCCCGGCGTTTGGCCTCAACTGGGACCCGTCGCACTTCGTCTGGCAGGAACTGGACCCGGTCAACTTCATCCTCGAGTTCGCCGACCGGATCTACCACGTCGACTGCAAGGACGCGAAGGTCCGTACCGGCGACGGTCGGCGCGGCCGGCTCGCCTCCCACCTGCCCTGGGCGGATCTGCGGCGGGGCTGGGATTTCGTCTCCACCGGGCACGGCGACGTGCCGTGGGAGGACTGTTTCCGGGCACTCAACGCGATCGGCTACGACGGACCGATCTCGGTCGAGTGGGAGGACGCCGGGATGGACCGGTTGGTCGGCGCCCCCGAGGCATTGCGGTTCGTCCGTCAGCAGGCGTTCGACGCCCCGACGGCGGCGTTCGACGCCGCGTTCTCCAGCAGCCGGGACTGACCTGGCCGCCGCCGGACCAGCGGCGGCGAACACACCGGGACGACTGTGGGACAGGGGCCCCCCTGAAGAGGGGGAAAGACCCCACACACACCACAGTCTCGACCATGAGGGCCCACGTTCCGTGTCGCTTCTCCCCAACCCCATGCCCTCCCCCCGCTT